>JAIXSW010000264.1 GCA_027484495.1 Gammaproteobacteria bacterium | reverse complement strand
GTGATGGCATTGCAGGTCGGGGCAGGTCAGATTGACACTGTGCAAATCGGGCCGTTAATTTCGGCCAAAGCAGTGCAAAAGGTGCAGCAACTGGTTGACGGGGCGATGCAACAGGGCGCGCGACTGGTGTGTCAGCAGACATTAGCCGCAGCGTTGCAGCCAGGACCGGCTGGCGGTTATTTTTTTCCGCCGACTTTGCTGGCCGACGTGACGATGCAGATGGCGATTTGTCAGCAGGAGATCTTTGGTCCTGTGTTGACCCTGCAGTGTTTTACCGATGAAGCACAGGCATTGCAACTGGCCAATCAGACCGATGGCGGCCTGGCGGCTTATCTGTATGGCGGGGATGAAAAACGCAATTATCGGCTGGCGCGTCAGCTCAAAGCCGGCATGGTCGGGATTAATGCCACGGCGATTTCGGATGCCCGCATTCCGTTTGGCGGCGTTGGCAGCGCCGGGTTTGGCCGGGAAGGCTCAAAATATGGCGTGGCAGATTATCTGCAACTGAAGCACTTGTGCTGGGAATTAGCCGAATAAGGTCAGCCGCGTTTATCGGCTGTCGTGACCGGAGAAGCAAATGCAATGGATTTTCCTGATGTTATTGCTTGGTATCAGCGCGCTGCTGGCCAGCCCGGCGCAGGCGGTCACGCCGCTGCATGACTATTTCCGCGAAAGCTGGACTACCCGCGACGGACTCCCCCACAACACCATCAACAACATCCATCAAAGTGGCGACGGTTATCTGTGGCTGGCCACCTGGGAAGGCGCCGCGCGCTATGATGGCCGCAGTTTTACCATTTTTGGCCGCGACAGTGTCACCGGATTGCCGGATGTCGGGGTGCGGACTTTTTACCGTGAAAACGATGGCAGCATGCTGGTGGCCGGTGCCCGCGGCGGCTTTAGCCGGGTCAGTAAAGGAAATTGGCAGCGTTTTCCGCCTCTTGGCTATCTGATTAATGATTTGCTGCGCGACAGCAGCGGCCAACTATGGTTTGCCACTGAAGGCGGCGGCGTGGTCCGTCAGCTGGCCGACGGGCAATATCAGCGGTTTGGCGTGCAGGATGGCCTGATGGTTCGGGTGGTCTATAAGCTGTTGCAGGACCGTCAAGGTATTTTATGGTTTGCGACTTTGCAGGGCGTCTATCGCCTCGATCCGACGGCGGCTGAACCGAGGTTTGAAAAGGTACCGTTGCTGGCCGGGGCACCGGATCTCAAAGCATTTATGCTGGCACTGGATGCGCAGGGCCAGTTACTGGTCGGGTCAGAACAAGGGCTGTTCCGTCTGGACGGCCAGCAATTTGCGCTGGTACATCCGGCGCTGGCGAATGTTGCCGTCACCGCGCTGCATGTGCTGGCAGACGGACAGATCTGGATCGGCACTATTAATCAGGGCCTGCAACGGATCAGTGCACTGGGTTATGAACAACTGGGTGTGCAGGATGGCCTGCCCAATAACCGGGTGCTGAGCATTTTTCAGGACACTGAGCAGAGTATCTGGGTCGGCACCAATGCCGGTCTGTACCGGCTGCGCGAAACGCCGTTTACCAATCTGACGCAACAACAAGGCCTGGTGGATAACTATGTCCGCACTGTGCTGGAACACTCGGACGGCAGTGTTTGGATCGGCAGCGCCGGCGGCCTGGATCGCTGGGTGGCGGGCAAACTGCAGTCAGTGACATTGCATGCCGGCGTGTCGGTGTTAAGCCTGGCTGAGGGTGAAAATGGCGAGGTTTGGGTAGGCACTTACGGTGATGGGGTGTACCGGCTACGTCAGGGCAAGGTGATTGAACGTTATGATCGCAGCAACGGCCTGGCCAGCAATGAAGTGCGCGCTATTGCGCTGGCCGGCGAACGGGTGTTTTTTGGCACTTCGGGCGGGCTCAATATGTTGTGGCAGCAGCAAATCAGTACGCTGACGACGGCCGATGGGCTGCCCGGTTTGTTTGTTTCCGCGTTGTATTATCAGCCGCCGGAGCCGGATCGGGCCGGTCAGCTGTGGATTGGCACCGGCACCGGGGCGGCTGTCTGGTCAGAAGGCGCGATCCGGCCGCTGGATCTGCACAGCCAGGAACAGGCCGAATATGTGTTCGATTTTTATCATCCACCCGGCACGGATATGTTGTGGCTGGCGACCGACCGTGGTTTGGTGCGTTATGACCAGCAGAAAAACCAGTTGCGGCTGGTTGGTCGCGCCGCCGGCTTACCGGTGGATAAAATTTTTAGCGTCTTGGCCGACAGTGCCGGTGCATTTTGGCTGAGCAGTAATCGCGGTATTGTCCGGATCAGTCAAACTGAGGCCGATGCCGTGGCAGATGGCCGGCAAACCAGCTTAGGCAATACTGATATATTTGGCGAAGCCGACGGCATGCTCAGTTCGCAGTGTAATGGTGGTTCGGTGCCGGCTGCCACTTTGCGCCGCGACGGAACCTTGTGGTTTGCCACCTCGCAGGGCGTCGCGACTGTTGATCCGTCCCGTCTGGCCCAGTTCAGCCTGAAACCGCCGCCGGTGGTGGTGCAGCAACTCAGCGCGGATGGTCGCGCTGTTTCGTTACAGCACGCCACATTACCGGCCGGAACTTTGCGCGTCGTGTTGCAGTATGCCGGGCTTAGTTATGTGATGCCATCGCGTATTTTGTACCGTACACAATTGCAGGGGTTTGAACAGGACTGGGTCGAACGGGGCACCGCCAATCATGCCGAATACACCAATTTGCCACCTGGCGATTATCGCTTGCTGGTCAGCGCGGCTTATCCGGAAAGTGACTGGAGTACCGACGTGGCAAGGGTAGAATTTACCGTGTTGCCGCTGTTCTGGCAAAAAGGCTGGGTGCAGATGCTGGCGGTAATGCTGATAGCGTGCACGGTGTTTGGTTTTGTCCGTTGGCGGTTGTACCGGCTCAGCCAGTCGGAATTGCGGCTGAAACTGCAGGTCGCCGGCAAAACCACCGAGTTACTGGCGCAGGCCCAGTCATTGCGTCAGGCGGTGACGGAAAAGACCCAGCTGGCGGAGCAATTACAACTGCAGGCGCAGGCATTTGCCGCGCAGGCGCGGGAAGACGGCCTGACCGGCCTTGCCAACCGGCGCGCCTTTGATGAACAGCTGGCGTTTGAATTCAGCCGGGCGCAACGCACAGGCCAGCCATTATGTCTGGTGATGCTGGATATCGACCATTTTAAAACTATCAACGATCGTTGGTCCCATCAGGCCGGCGATTTGGTGTTACAGCAACTGGCGCAGTTATTACGGCAGCAGGTGCGGGATATCGACCGTATCGCGCGCTGGGGTGGGGAAGAGTTTGCGTTGTTGTTGCCGCAAACGGATCTGACGCACGCCGTTGAGATCTGTCAGCGGATCCGGCTGGCGATCGCGGCACTGGATTTCAGTGCCGATGTACCAGGCTTGCAGGTGACTGCCAGTTTTGGTGTGGCACAACACGATGAGGTCGGCAGTTACGACAAACTGCTGAGTCGGGCGGATCAATTGCTATACCAGGCCAAAGCACAGGGCCGCGACCGGGTTTGCAGTTAGCCGGTTGTTGGGACTATGCTCAGTGTCTGTTCAGGGGACACAGGAGCCGTCGGATTGAATGTAAAAACCTGCTGCTGGCTGAGTATCTCGTATCTGGCGCTGTTGCCCTCTGCGCTGGCAACCAACGTGCCGCTGCGGGTGCCGCACATTGCCGATGCGCCGCCTTTTATGCTGACCGACGAACAGCAAATTCCGGTCGGTGGTATCCTGTTTGATATCTACCAGCAACTGGCCCGCGTTTTAAATCGTCCGATGCAAATCGAAGCGATCCCACGCAAGCGGGTCACTGATTTATTGCTGCAGGGGCAGCTGGATTTTTATTGCAACGGCACGCCGGAGTGGTTCACCGAGCCGCAATTACGCTGGAGCCCGCCGCTATTTGTCCACCGTGACCTGTATATCTCCGCAGAAGCTTTTACCGATTTCACTGATTTCAGCCGGCGCAGTAAAGGCAAGGTTGGGACCACTTTTGGTTATGTCTATCCGACGCTGAGTACAATGTTCGCCCGCGGCCAATTGCAGCGGGTGGACAGTTATTCGCCGGCGGAAAGTCTGCGCCATCTGCAGAAAAAGCATCTGACTGCGGTGGTAGTGTCTGAATTTGAATATGGTTATTTGCTGAAAAATAAGCACGGACTGCATGCGGTTGAAATTGAACGAAACCAGATCCAATGTATGTACTCCCCGATGCTGGCTGAATCCACCGTGCTGCAGCTTGACCAGGCGATTGAGACATTGCGCCAGCAAGGCCAGCTGGAACAAATTCTGGCGCAATACCGTTGACGCGGTGGCGCTGACAGATCCACCTGAAAGCCTTAGGCCCACTCCTGCACTTTGCTGAGCAAGGTGCGGGCATCAAATGGCTTGGCAATAAAATCGTTCATGCCGGCATCGAGACATTCGCGGCGGAATTCTTCGGTGGCGTGCGCCGTCAAAGCAATCACCGGTAAACGGGCATGCGCCGCTTGCTGGCGTAAGATCCGGGTCGCGGTGTAGCCATCCATAGTTGGCATATGCACGTCCATCAGCACCAGCGCATATTGGTGCTGACTCAGTTGCTGCAGCGCCTGTTCACCATGATCGGCCACATCCACCGCAAAGCCGGCATGCTGCAGAATGATCCGCGCCAGTGTCTGGTTATAGCTGTTATCTTCAACCAGCAAGATCCGGCCTTTGGACGATGCATCGCCGTCTGGCGCAGTGGCATTGACCTGCAGCGGCGGCTCAGCAACTAATTTGACCGGCCCGCCAGCTTCGGCGCGATAGCTGCGGATACTGAAGCTAAAAGTACTGCCAATACCGGCCAGACTTTGTACCTCGATCCGTCCGCCCATCAACTGCACCAGACGCTGAGCGATACTGAGGCCGAGGCCGGTGCCGCCATATTTGCGACTGGTGGATGTATCGGCTTGGCTAAACGCCTGGAACAGGTTCTGACATTGCTCCGGACTCAGGCCAATGCCGGTGTCTTGCACAGCAAAATGCAACCAGACTTCGGCTGCTGTTTCCGGCGGATTGACCTGTAACGCCAGATCAACCCGCAGTACCACTTTGCCCTGACCGGTGAATTTCACCGCATTGCTGAGTAAGTTAATCAGTACCTGACTTAATCGCAGCGGATCACCAATCAGCCAGGCTGGTACCTGTGGGTCGACACTGAATTGCAATTCCAGCCGCTTTTGCCGCGCTTGTTCGATAAACAAATCGCGAATTTGCTGCAGCATATCCTGCAACCGGAACCGGACCTGTTCCAACTCGAGTTTACCGGCTTCGACTTTAGAAAAATCGAGAATATCGTTGATAATGCTTAATAAAATTTTGCTGGAAGCGGTGATTTTACTTAAATACAGCTGTTGGTCGGCAAACGACTCACTGTTTTGCGCCAACTGGGCGAAGCCGATAATGGCATTCATCGGCGTGCGGATCTCATGGCTCATATTGGCCAGAAACTCACTTTTCGCCACCGCTGCAGTTTCTGCTTTTTGTTTGGCGCCTTCCAGCATCTGCATGGTATCTTCCAGATGTTGGGTGCGTTGTCTGACTAAATCTTCCAGCTTGCTGTTTTCCTGTAGCACCGGCCGTACGCGCCAGCCAACCAGCACTTTAATCAGGCTCAGTGCCAGCAGCAGGTAAACCATATAGGCCCACCAGCTCTGATACCAGGGCGAGGCGATTTGCAGATGTAATGGCGTCGCTTCACTGATCTCACCAAAAGCATTTTTGTAGCGCAATTTAAACTGATAATTGCCCGGCGCTAAGTTGGTGTAATCGCGGTAGGTTTCATTGTGCCAATCCGACCAGACCGGGTCATTCCCCACCAGCTGCACCTGAAACAGGTTGGTATCGAGGTGGCCGTAGCGGGGCACTGTATATTCAAGCCGCAGTGAATTCTGGTCAGACGCCAGTTGCAGTTTGGCCAGTTGACCGCCGGCAAAGTGCGTCTGATTGTCACGGCTAATTACCCGGCGGATCAGCGGAGGGTGCGCCACAATGCTGCGACTGATGCGGCTGGCGTCAAAGCGAAAAATGCCCTCAGCGCCACCAAACCAGGTGATGGCCGCATCTTCGGCCAGGATCACATCCAGCGGGGTATCAGCCAGCGGAAATAATGGCGCGGTGGACCAGTGATAGGGCTGGTCTGGTCCGAGCTTTTCAG
>JAIXSW010000356.1 GCA_027484495.1 Gammaproteobacteria bacterium | reverse complement strand
TGGCGCGGTTTGAGCGCGGTATTGCTTTGTCCCGCCTGAGTCAACAACAGTTACAGACGGCAGAGCAAAAAGTTCAGCTGTTACTACAACAGGCACAGGGCGAAACCTTAGTGCCGTTCCAGACTGATTCCGGGGTCTGAACTAATGTTGCAAAACCTTGTCGCTGACCAGCAACGTGTTGGTCAGCTGATGTCAACGTTGTTAGCTGATTTAACCGTCACTGATCCACGGCTGCTGGATGCGATGCAGTATAGTCTGCTGTTGGGCGGTAAACGATTGCGGCCATTTTTGGTCTATAGCGTAGGAAGGATGCTCGGTGCCGAACTGACTGATCTCGACGGCCCGGCAGCAGCAATCGAGTGTTTGCACACTTACTCGCTGATCCACGATGATTTACCGGCGATGGATGACGATGACCTGCGCCGCGGTAAGCCAACCTGTCACAAAGCGTTTGATGAGGCCACCGCTATATTGGCCGGGGATGCACTGCAGACTTTCGCGTTTGATATTCTGGCCAACCACCCGTATCAGCATGTCGATGCAGCAAGCCAACTACAGCTGCTGCGTGAATTAGCCCGACAGTCTGGTTATCTTGGTATGTGTGGCGGTCAGGCGATTGACCTCGCTCATACCAATAAAACGATGACACTGGCTGCGCTGGAACATATGCATCAACTGAAAACCGGCGCACTCATTCAATGCGCAGTGAAGTTCGGCTGGTTATGCAGTAAAGACCAACAGCCCCAGCATTTAAAAGCCCTGCAAAGTTATGCATCAGCGATCGGGCTGGCGTTTCAGGTGCAGGATGATATTCTGGACATCGAAGGCGATACGGCCACGCTTGGCAAACCACAAGGCTCTGATCTGGAAGCCAACAAAGTGACGTATCCGGCTTTGATGGGGCTGGAACCGGCGCGAAAAAAAGCCGAAGAATTGGTCGCGCAGGCACACCAGGCTCTGCACACCTTACCTTATGACACCACTGAACTGGCTGCATTGGCCAGCTATGTGATTGCCCGCAAATTCTGAGCAAGGTTACATTGATGGCGCCTGACATTTCGAACTATCCTCTGCTGGCTAAAGCCAATTTGCCGGCTGAACTGCGGCAGATCCCGCAGGACCAGCTGCCACGTTTGAGTCACGAACTGCGCGACTATTTGTTGCATTGTGTGAGTCAAAGCAGCGGCCATTTCGCTTCTGGCCTTGGTGCTATTGAACTGACTGTTGCCCTGCACTATGTCTACAATACGCCTTTTGATCGGGTGATTTGGGACGTTGGTCACCAAGCATACCCACATAAAATCCTGACCGGCCGGCGTGAACGGATGCCAACTATCCGCCAACTGAACGGGTTGCACCCGTTTCCATGTCGGGAAGAAAGCGAATACGACACGCTGACCGTTGGCCACTCGTCGACGTCAATCAGCGCCGCACTGGGTATGGCGATTGCTGCCCGTGCCGAGCAAAAGAACCGCAAAGTCGTTGCCGTCATTGGTGATGGCGCTATTACAGCGGGCATGGCATTTGAAGCATTGAATCACGCCGGCGAAGTGCGTCCGGATATGTTGGTGATTTTAAATGACAACGAAATGTCGATTTCAGAGAATGTCGGTGCGTTAAATCGTTACTTTGCCAGGATCCTGTCGGGTAATTTTTATACCAGTCTGCGTGAAGGCGGTAAAAAGATTTTAAGTGGCGTTCCACCGCTACATGAATTGGCCAGCCGCGCCGAGGAGCATTTTAAAGGCATGGTCACGCCGGGTACTTTTTTTGAAGAGCTCGGCTTCAATTACATTGGCCCGATCGATGGCCATGATGTGCTGAATCTGGTCGACACTATCCGCAATATGCGTCAGCTCAAAGGCCCGCAGTTGCTGCATATTGTGACGAAAAAAGGAAAAGGTTACGCACCTGCCGAAAAAGATCCGATTGGCTGGCATGCGGTCAGCAAGTTTGACCCGGCCAGTCAGATGCAGCCGAAAAAAGCCGCCAGCCCAAGTTTTTCTAATATTTTCGGTAGCTGGTTATGTGATATGGCCGCGCAAGACCCACAACTGCACGCCATCACACCCGCAATGCGGGAAGGCTCAGATCTGGTACAGTTTTCCAAAACATATCCGGAACGATATTACGATGTCGCCATCGCTGAACAACACGCGGTGACGCTGGCTGCGGGTCTCGCTATCGAGGGTTTAAAACCGGTCGTCGCGATTTATTCCAGCTTTCTACAGCGCGGTTATGACCAGTTAATTCATGACGTTGCGCTGCAAAATCTCGATGTAACTTTTGCTATCGACCGCGCAGGTCTTGTCGGTGCCGACGGTGCAACTCATCAGGGCGCCTTTGATTTAAGTTATCTGCGCTGTGTGCCTAATCTGTTAATCATGGCGCCATCCGATGAAAATGAATGCCGCCAAATGTTGTACACCGCCTATCAGCACAAAGGTCCGGCAGCTGTGCGTTATCCACGTGGAGCCGCGACCGGCATTGCCCCTGAGCAAACGATGACTGCATTGGCGCTGGGCAAAGGCCGTATCATCACACAGGGTAAAGATATTGCCATTCTGGCGTTCGGCACCTTGCTGCATGCTGCAGCCAGCGTGGCTGATAAGCTCGGCGCAACACTGGTGGATATGCGGTTTGTCAAACCACTGGATTTGGCACTGCTGCAACAACTGAGTGCCTCTCACAGCCAATTTGTTACGCTGGAAGACAATGCGATTGCCGGTGGTGCCGGTTCCGGTGTCAACGAAGCCGTTGCCGCGTTACAGCTACCGGTGCAGCTGCTGAATCTGGGTCTGCCGGATCAGTTCATCCGTCATGGCAGTCAGGAACAACTTTATGCAGAACTCGGTCTTGACAGCGCCGGCATAGAGCAATCGATCCGGCGGCACTTCGCGCTTTAACTCAGCATTAAAAAACAATGCCCGGTGCAGAACACCGGGCTTTTTTACCGATGAAGTTCAGCATGCTCAGTTAATAATGCTGTCTTGTTGTCGACCGCTGTTTAGCTCAAACCAGGCCACACCATCAGCCAGTAGTTTCTCAATCTGCGCTTCGATATGGTCGGAATCTTCAAACTCAAAAGCATCAACCTGCCGGTCAAACTGAATACTGGCGACACCATTACGGCCGTTATGCTTCACGTGATACAACGCCAATTCTGCCAGCTGCAATGAAATTTCCCATCCGATGAGCTGCCCGCCGAGCAACTCCAGCGGGTAAATCGCATAACCGACGGAACATTGCACCGACACAGTCCTGCCATCCGGCAATACAAAGGCTTCACTACTAATCAGTTCATTTAGCCGGCAGGCAAATTCGCGCACCATATCCAGTGGAATATCCCGCATGACTAACATAAATTCTTCACCGGCATAGCGCACAACATAGTCAGATCCGCGGGTTTCCCGGATCAACAATCCACTGACCTGTTGCAAAATACTGTCGCCGGCACTGTTACCGAATTTATCGTTGATCACTTTAAAGTTATCTAAATCCAGTTGCATCAGCGCAATGCACTTATTCTGCGCCAACATCGACTCCCGGTTGCGTTGATAATGCTCAATGTCTTTTGGCAGTTGTTCAAACAAAAACCGCCGATTGCGCAGGCCCGTTAAGGCGTCTTTATGCGTCAGTTGCGACAACTGCTCATTCAGCTCATTCAGGCGAATATTCGAAGTTTCAAGTTCCTGGGTACGCAGTTTCACCAGCTTGGTCAGCTCAGCTTCACGCAATTGTACGTTCCGCCGCGCCAACCAAAACAAGCCATACAACAGAAATAATCCCAACAGTAACCACAACCCACGATACAGCACGGTTTCATCAAACCGGCGCGGTATCACCAGTTCCAGCTGGGTCTGGCCGGCTAAATCCCAACTCTGGTTCAGGTTTCTGGCCTGCAGGCGGAACAGATAACGACCTGCCGGCAAGTTGGTATAAATCGCTTCGCGGCGGCTACCAACCTGATGCCAATCCTCGTCAAACCCAACCAGTTGATAGCGGAACTCCAGCGCCATCGGTTTTAGAAAATCTATCGCGGTATAGCGCAGCGACACATTGCGTTCGTCAGTTTCCAATACCAACCGGTTCTGCTCAGGCAACAGGCTATAGAGCTTCTGCGCTTGTATTTGCTGCACGAGTGGCTGATAGGTCTGGCTGCTGCTGGCTTTTAATTTCACCGGGACCGCAACCAACCCTTTGAGCGTCGGGTACCAAAGCTGGTCTTGCCAAAACACGACCTTGCTGGCACCGGAGCCGTTGCAACACCGGCCAGGCGCGGTTCCCAGCTGGCGTTCATATGGCGTCAATACTTCTTCAAACAGATTCTGCCCTGGTGGCGAATCGCTAAGTAAATGCGGTTGAAAACGAAAAATCCCTTTGAGGGTGCTGACCCAGACATAATCACTGGCAGCGTCGTGAAACAGGCTGACCACAGGTTCAAATGGCAAGCCGTTTGAAGTATCAAACTGCAGCCATTTCCCATCAAACAACCGGACAAACAAGCCGTCATCAACGGTGCCTACCACTAGCGGACCTTGTGGCAATTGCAGCATCGTCGTGACAAAGGCATTGTACAGCGGTGTCCCCAAACCAACCCGTAGCAGTTTTTCCTGTTGATACTGATAAGCACCACGCGTAGTGCCGACCAGCAGCTTTTCCGGGTTGTCCTGTACAAAAGTAATCACACTGGATTCAAACTCGTGATTCAGTGCAAAAGGTATCAGTTCTTGTTGCCACTGGAACAAACCATCATTGGTACCGAGCCAAAAGCCACCAGCCTGACGTTTTTTGATCGTTTTCGTTTTGATGCCGCGTAATGCGTCTGTCAGAGGAGTCAGCTTCCCATCTTCCAACGTCAGTCGCTTGGGACCATTGTCGGTCGCCAGTAACCAAGTGTCGCCATCCGGTTCAAGGTCTTGTACCACGTTGAGCGGCGTATCACCGGTCAGTTGGATCTCGGTATAGTGCTGTGTTTTATCGAGCAGCCCCAGCCGCTGACTGGATGCAATCAACAACCTATCGTCGGTGGTACGCACGACACTACGCACCATCACATCACGCTGTGTCTGGCCAATGACCCGCTTGATTTTGCCGCGGCTAACCCGATACAAACCATCGCCAAAACTGCCCAGCCAGACGTTTTGCTGGCGATCTTCAAAGATGTCATTGAACTGAGTGGCACTGCCAAGCTCGTCCCTGCTGATCACTTGCCATTGTTGCTGTTGATGGCGGTAAAACAGTTTGTCATAACTGGACACCCAATCGCCGCCCTGGCTGTCACTGTGTAACTGATAAACAGGAACTCCACGATCCATCGGCAGGTTAGCTGGTTGCACCTGTCCTTGCGAATCAACCAGATAATAACCTTGCTCACTGGCCAGATACATGACGCCGTTTTGCCATAACAGGTCGTAGACCGGATGTTGCGCCAAATCGGCAGGTAAACTGATTTTATCGAGCTGACCGTTGCGCGCCAGCTTGTATAAGTAGCGGCTACTGCTGACCCAGACATGTTCGGGAGTGACCGCAATCTGGCTGACCGACTCTTTGATCTCTTCGACACGGCTGACCTGTCCGTCCCGGATCCGGAACAGATTGTCTGCGGCAACCCATATCTCGCGCTCGCCGACTTCAGCAATCGCGGTCACTTCGCCCAGCACGTTATACCGATCGAATTTCAACGTTCGACTGTTCAGGCCTGACAGGCCGGTCATAGTACCAACCCAGATATAACCCTGACTGTCGGTATATAACCGGGTGATCACGTTACCAATCAGCTGACGACGGGTATTATTACTGCTGAAACTTTCAAAATGAGTGCCATCAAAGCGATTCAACCCTTCCAAAGTACCGATCCACAGATAGCCTTGCTGATCCTGGGTGACCGCACGTACGGAATTGTTCGACAGACCGTCAACTGCAGTCCATTGCTTGATGTCGTAGTCGTAGATAGATTGCATTGCCTGGGCGGAGGCCAGACATGACCACAGCCCAAGTACAGAGAAATTCAATAAAAAGCAGAAGTGCTTCAGAGACATAGCAACCTGTATACCGGTGGAACGGACCTTACAGAACTAACGATACACCATGCAGTAAGCAACACGCCAGCAATCCGGCAACGATGTCGTCTGCCATCACCCCTAGCCCGCCGGTGACATGCTGGTCAAAAAACCGTACCGGCCAGGGTTTGACGATATCAAAAAACCGAAACAAGACAAAACCAGCACAGAGCCAGGGCCAGCTCAATGGCAACGCCCACATCGTGATAGCAAAACCGACGACCTCGTCAATAACAATACCACCGTGATCTTCGACTCCGATATCGCGGCTGGTGCGTTCGCTGACGTAAACGCCCAGAACCATCAACGCGATGATCAAGGCTGCCGACCAGACCAACGGCAACAACGCCAGACCAAACACTAACGGTATGGCAAATGCGGTACCGACTGTGCCTGGCGCTTTGGGTGACAAACCTGCACCTAGGCCTATGGCCAGCCAATGTTGCCAACATTTAAGATTAAATGGCTGTTTTGTCATCAGAAATGCTGATATCCGCTATGGTGATAAACATAAGGCTGATCCAGATGACGTAGTTCCAGCTTGCCGGCAGCGCCCGTGATACGGCCAATACAGGTCACCGGTACTCCGTAAGGTGATAGCAGCACTTCAAGCGAGCCGCGTTTGTCTTCCGGCACTGTGAAGAGTAATTCGTAATCTTCACCACCGGATAACGCACACTGTAGTGCCTGTTGCCAGTCGCAACTATCCTTTAATGCCTGAGACATCGGGATTTTTGCTACGTCGATGATTGCGCCAACACCTGAACGTTTCAGGATATGTGGTAAATCGCCACAAAGACCATCCGAGATATCCATGCAACTGCTGGCAATTGTCCGTAGTGCCT
>JAIXSW010000007.1 GCA_027484495.1 Gammaproteobacteria bacterium | reverse complement strand
GCCGAGTATTTATCCAGCGCGCTGGAAAACACTGTGGTTTATGCCGGCGACGCCTCAGATCCGGAGCTGTTACAGGAAGAAAGCATCGACGAAGTGGATGTATTCCTCGCCGTGACCAATGACGACGAAGCCAACATTATGTCGGCAATGCTGGCCAAACGGATGGGCGCGCAAAAAACCATGGTGCTGATTAAACGCAGCGCTTATGTTGACCTGCTACAAGGCGGCGAAATCGATATCGCCGTATCGCCACAACAAGCGACCATTTCAGCGCTGCTGACCCACGTGCGGCGTGGTGATATTGTCAACGTTTACTCACTACGCCGTGGCGCGGCAGAAGCCATCGAAGCCATTGCCCACGGCGACAGCACCACCTCTAAAGTGGTCGGCCAGACCATCGGCAAAGTGAAACTGCCACCAGGCTGCACTATCGGCGCTATTGTGCGCGGCGAAGAGGTGTTGATCGCCCACGACAATATCGTCATCGAAACCGACGACCACGTGATTTTGTTTTTGGTCGACAAAAAGCACATCGGTGAAGTGGAACGGTTGTTCCAGGTCAGTGCGTTTTTCCTTTGACCGGGCGCGGTCAGCGGCACTTTGTTTTTACCTTTGCCTCTGGCCGTTGTTAAATGAAATAAGTTTTCGTTGTAGCGGCGAGACCGTCTAGCAAAGAATTCACCTGACGGTGAGTTACTTTCTTTTGCGTTGCCAAAAGAAAGTAACCAAAGAAAAAGCAAGCCCGGTTCCGCTCGAAAGCCCGTCTGAAAAGTTGTCGTCCAAGGCGGCGCAGCAACTCGCGCGCCGCTAGCGTCGCCGCGCTCAAACACTCTGCGCCTTAAAACCTTGGCCAACAATTTTCAGACGGCTCGCTCCAACGGGCAGTTGCATCAATAGTCGGTTAAGTTTAAAACTGGAAGTAATCGCCTTGACCACGCAAAGGTCCTGCCTACCCATCATGGAGACAGGGATAGTAACTATGTATAGAAAAATGCGAAATAATGATTACAGATTACATCAGTGGAATAATCGCTATTCAGGCCACATAGAGCTAGTTAATCAATTGGTAGATAAACTGCGATTAGAGTTAGCTGAAGACATCCCATATGTAGCACCAAGCTACGGCGGTACAAAAGCAAAAGTTTTATTACTTTTGCAGGATCCAGGCCCAAAAACTAACTTAACTCAAAATGGAAGTGGTTTCATTTCGACACAAAACGATGATCCAACTGCAGAAGTACTTGGGACATTGCTGGATAAAGCCCAAATTGCTCTGGATGACGTCATTGCATGGAATGCATGCGTTCATTACATAGGATCAGACCAGAAAAAACCTTCTGCAAAGCAACTCCAACATAACTTAAAGCCCCTAGCTCAGTTAATTGAATTACTGCCAAAATTACAGGTAGTCATATTAATGGGACGTGTCGCGGAAGATTCCTGGTCACGCTTTTCCGGTACTTATCCGCATTTAGCTAGCAAGATTTGTATTTTTGAGTGCCCTCATCCCAGTAAACGCGGTCTAATGGGAAGCGGCCCAAACAGACGTTCCAGACAAGAAGGTCTTGCATTGGTAATGAAGGCACTAGAGAACGCGAAAGCTAGAGTCTGCTAGCCCCATTGAAGCGAGCCGTTGAAAAATCACGATTTGAGGTTTTAAGCTGGCGGGTGTTTGAGCGGTGCGTCGGTAGCGCACCGCGAGTTACGCCAGCGCCTCAAATTGTGGGTTTTTAACGGGCTTTCGAGCGGAACTGGGGTCGGTTTTTCTTTGGTTACTTTCTTTTGCTGAAACAAAAGAAAGTGACTCACCGTCAGGTGAAATCTTTGCTAAGCGGACTTGCCGTCAAAACAAGAACATGGGTTAACGCCAATAAAGAAGGGGTCGCAGGGGCCAAGCCCCTGCCAACTCAACAAGCCAGGCCTATGCCAGCCCCAAATCCCGTGTCATATTCTCATTGCGTTCGCGATGCACGATGACGTTATCTTCGATGCGGATACCACCAAACTGACGGAACGCATCAACCTTGTGCCAGTTGATGTATTTGCCCTGCTCGGTCGCTTTTAAATCCGCCAGCAGTGAATCGATAAAATACAGACCTGGTTCAATGGTAAAGACCTGACGGGGCTCGATTAATCGGGTGCAGCGCAGGAATGGGTGCTCGTCCGGTGCCGCGACATGCGTGCCGCGTTCGTCCGCCATAAATCCACCGACGTCGTGTACTTGCAGGCCCAGATGGTGGCCGATGCCGTGCGGGTAAAAAGTCCGGCTGATGCCAGTTTCGACTATGGCTTGTGGCGAAAGCTGCACAAAATCAAAATCCGCCAGCACCTGTGCAATCAGTTCATGCGATTTTAAATGCACTTCGGTGTATTTGATGCCGGGTTTTAACGTATCTACCAACGCCAGCTGCACCGCATTCATGCTGGTGATTAAGGCCTGAAATTCATCATCACGCGCGCTGTAAGTGCGGGTAATATCGGCCGCATAACCGTGAAAAGACGCGCCGGCATCGATTAAAAACGAATGATGCTGCGCCGGCTTTTGCCGCGATAATACGGTGTAATGCAGAATCGCCGCGTTTTCGTTCAGCGCAATAATGTTGCCATACGGCACTTCATTCTCGCCCTGCTGCACCGCAGCCAGATAAGCCAGCTGAATAGCAAATTCACTGCCGCCATTGCGGAAACAGGTTTCAGCAGCGCGATGGCCCTGTACTGCGATGCGATTGGCTTCGCGCATACAGGCCAGTTCGTAATCGGTTTTGTAGCCACGGAAATAATGCAGATAACTCAGCACGCCTTCCGGATTGAGTTGACTGAAGCCCAGCGCGCGCGCCAGTTCCAGTTGCTCACCGAGATAAGCCACATTGGCTTTATCGTAAGGCAGCAGGCTTTCCACTTTGGTCGGTTTATCAATCAGCTGAATATCAAAAAAACCGGACCAGAAGTCATTCGGTGCATCCGGTACTTTGTGCCAGAAATCGACCGGCAGATAAAACACCAGTTTGGGTTTGTTGACACCATCAACAATCAGCCAGCAATGCGGATTGTCGACGACCGGCAACCAGGCTTTGAATAATGGATTGGCCTTAAACGGATAATCCATGTCATCGAGAAACTGACGTTTGGCCTGGCCTGAATGGATCACCAGCGCGTCCAGACTTTCCCGCGCCAGGACGGCTTTGGTGCGTTGTTGCAGTTCAAACAAATGGGCGGCGTACAGAGCCTGATATGCTGGGCGCATCGGTATATCCTGTTCGTTTTTTGCCATAGATTAACATAAAATCAGCAAACGTCAGACCGGCAGCAATCAGCCGGTCTGACCAACTTTCATCGTTGCCAGCGGCGCAAAAACATCCTGTTCCTGATTCATCCGGATATTATAAATCTGGTAATAGGCTAATACCGCTTTGACGTATTCACGGGTTTCTTTAAACGGAATGGTTTCAATCCAGACATCCAGTTCCATCTGACGATGTTTTGGGATCCAGCGCTGGACGTTACTAAAACCGGCGTTATAACTGGCCGTGGCAAACACCAGATTATTGTCGTTGGCACGCAGCAAATACCGCAGATAATCGGTGCCCATATCGATATTGGTGTTGGGGTTATACAGCGCTTCCGCTTTGACATTGCGACCGGCGATATGCTTGGCCGTGCGCGGCATGATTTGCATCAGACCTTGCGCGCCGACGGGCGATTTTGCCGTTGGAATGAAGGTACTTTCACGTCGGGTGATCGCCATCGCCCAGGCAGGATCCACTTGCGCCGCTTTGGCGTGTTTTTGAATTTCTTTGTTGTATACCATCGGGAAACGCATTTCGACATCATCCCAATAACCAGCGTCGGCCAGCGCAAAAATCGCCCGGTCATACCAGCCATTGTCATAGGCCAGCTTGGCTGCGCTCAGTTGTTGCTGCGGCGTGCCGTATTTTTGCAGGAAGGTCAGCTCACGTTTGGCGGCATTCGGCCGGCCCAGCAGCTCCCACTCGCGCATCCGTTGCATGCTGTCACTTTTGCGAAACGCCTGATACTGCTCTTTGGTCACCGGTACTGGTTTATGCGCCAGACTCGGCGGCAGGCCCAATTTTGCTGCCGCCATAAAGCCATAATAACCGCGGGTTGCTGCCAGTGCGGTCAGCATCTGCTTACTTTGTTCCGTTTTGCCGCTTTGTTCATAGGCCCGTGCCAGCCAATACTGCCAGCTGTCATCTTTGCGGGTTTCTTCCGGTAACTCGTTCAGGACTTCAATGACCCGCGGCCATTGTTGCTGACGCAAATACCAGGTGATCTGCCACTGCAGAAACAGGTCGTCTTTCAGTTCCACCGGCACCATCGCCAGGAACTTCGCCGCACGGCTGTCATCTTTACTGGCGAGCGCAATTGCAAAATTACGAGCCACATCAATACGTTGCGGCTTAGTGAAATGCGGGTCCATTTCGTAACGCGCCCAGACGGCTAACGCCTGATCCGGTTTTTTCCATACCAGCTTTTTCAGGCCAAAGGTCAGGATCTCGCGCTCCCACGGATGTTTCAGCGGCAGGAATTTTTGCCGGCTGACCAGGGCCGGTTCTTCCAGCACTTGTTTCCACTTATCGCCGAGATATTGCAGTTTGGCCGGCAGCAGAGTCCGTAGATACGGAATGATCCGGTCGTCGCCACCGTCCGCAGCTTTGACCAGACGCGCCCACACCACTTCCGGCGTGCGTTGACCAGCTTTTTGCCAGCGTTTGAACAAGGGGTCACATTCTTTTGGCAGCGACTCGCCATCAAGCCACAGATGTGTCACATCCGGCCACACCGACGCCGGTGGTTCGTTTAACAGTCGCAGCTGCAGCGCAGCACAATCCAGCACGGTATCGCTGCCCATCTGATAGTGTTTCAGAAATGGCTGCGTCAGCTGTACACCGGCCAAATACAACAACCAGCGTTTTTTCAGCGGCCATTCCAGTGGAGTGCCCTGATGTTGCTGTAGAAATTTTTGTACCGCTGCGGTATCGCTCAGCGTGCGGCTGATGTATTCCAGTTCGATATAAGGTTTCAGTGGATAGGCATGCAAATCACGCAGCATTTTCTCCGCCTGTGCCAGCGGTACTTTGTGAATTTTTTTCTCTGCCTGCAGAAAACGTTCGCGCAATACGGTATCTGACGGCGCGGCCAGTGCGGGCAACAGCAAACCGCCGCACCATAACGCCAACACAGCAAACCCGGACTTCAATTGCCCCATGTTTCGAAAATCCACCTATAGTTAGTTGGTTGTCGCCGGCTGATTCAAACGCTTGTTTAAATAACGGTTGAATTTTTTCCTGAACCGCGACACACTGCTTGCGCACAAGACTCATCTGACCTGTTGCGACGATCCCAAAAGTATCTGTCACCTACGCGACGAAGGAGAACATCCATGATCTACCAGAGTTCCAGCATTACCGTGCAATACATTGCCGACGGTATTGCCGAGTTTACCTTTAACGCGGCCGGCTCGGTCAATAAATTCGACCAGCAGACGCTGGCGGACTGCCGCGCGGCCCTCGACATCCTCTATAAAGACAGCGCATTAAAAGGCCTGATTTATACCAGCGGCAAAGACGCCTTTATTGTCGGCGCTGATATCACTGAATTCCTTGGCACCTTCCAACAAGCAGAAGAACAATTGGTGCCTTGGATTAAACAAGCGTCAGACGTGTTTGACCTGGCCGAAGCCCTACCAGTACCAACCGTTTGCGCCATCAAAGGCTTTGCACTGGGTGGCGGCTGTGAGTGGACTTTAACTGCTGACTACCGCGTCGCTGACACTACCACCAAAATCGGTCTGCCGGAAGTGAAGCTTGGCCTGATGCCTGGCTTTGGCGGCACCGCCCGTCTGCCACGCATCGTCGGAGCTGACACTGCGATGGAATGGATCACCACCGGCAAAGAGCGCGGTGCTGAGCAAGCGTTAAAAGAAGGCGCTGTCGACGCTGTCGTTGCGCCGGACAAATTAAAAGCTGCGGCTTTGTCGATGGTACAAGACGCCATCGCCGGCAAACTGAACTGGCGCAAGAAACGTCAGGTCAAACTCGAGCCGCTGAAACTGAATAAAACTGAAGCCATCATGAGCTTCAGCACCGCCAAAGGGATGGTATTTGCCCAAGCCGGCAAACATTACCCGGCACCGATGATGGCAGTGGAAACGATTGAAAAAGCCGCCCGCCTCGATCGCGCTGGCGCTGTTGCTCTGGAAAATGCCGGTTTTGCCAAGCTGGCGAAAACTACAGCAGCCACCGCGCAAATCGGTTTGTTCCTGAACGACCAGCTGATCAAAGCCAAAGCTAAACAAGCCGGTAAACAAGCGACCAAAATCATCAAAAAGGCCGCGGTGCTGGGCGCCGGTATTATGGGTGGCGGTATTTGTTATCAAAGCGCTTCCAAAGGCGTGCCGGTCGTGATGAAAGACATCAACGACAAAGCGCTGGAACTGGGCATGGGCGAAGCCATTAAGCTGCTTGGCAAACAAGTTGAGCGCAAAAAGCTCGATGCTGCCGGCATGGCCAAAGTCGTCGCTTCAATTCAGCCAACACTGTCGCTGGAACCGGTGAAAACGGTAGATATCGTGGTTGAAGCTGTCGTAGAAAACCCGAAAATCAAAGGCGCAGTGCTGAAGGAAATTGAAACTGTGGTAGCCGCTGATGCGATCATCACATCGAACACTTCCACCATTTCGATTAATTTGCTGGCCGCCAACCTGACCGACCCAAGCCGGTTCTGTGGTATGCACTTCTTTAACCCGGTGCATCAGATGCCACTGGTCGAAGTCATTCGTGGCAAAGATACCTCAGATGCAACCGTTGCTGCCGTGGTCGCATACGCGGCCAAAATGGGTAAATCACCGATTGTCGTCAACGACTGCCCGGGCTTCTACGTCAACCGCGTGTTGTTCCCGTATTTCGCCGGTTTCTCAAAATTACTGCTCGATGGCGCCAGCTTCGCGCAAATCGACAAAGTGATGGAAAAACAATTCGGCTGGCCAATGGGCCCGGCGTATTTGCTGGACGTGGTAGGCCTTGATACCGCGCATCACTGCACCGACGTGATGGCTGACGGTTTCCCCACCCGGATGGCGAAACTTGAAAACGACCCGGTCAGCGTGATGTATGCCGCCAACCGCTATGGTCAGAAAAATGGCCTCGGTTTCTATGCGTACAGCAAAGATGCTAAAGGCAAACCGAAAAAAGATCTGGATCCGGCGGCGACCGCCCTGCTGGCTAACGTCGCTGCTGCACCGCGTGAATTCAGTGCCGATGAAATCATCGCCCGCACCATGATCCCAATGATTAACGAAGCGATCCGTTGTCTGGAAGAAGGCATTGTGGCGACTGCTGCCGAAGCCGATATGGGGCTGATTTACGGCTTAGGTTTCCCTCCGTTCCGTGGCGGTCCGTTACGGTACGCCGATACGATGGGGCTGGCCAATTTCGTGGCACTGGCTGACCAATACGCCGACCTGGGTGAGATTTATCAGGTCACAGACAAAACCCGCGCCATGGCTCAAAACGGCCAGGTGTTTTATCCGGTTTAATGGCGGAGAAATTGAAAATGAAACAAGCCGTTATTGTTGATTGTATCCGTACGCCGATGGGCCGCTCTAAGGCCGGTATTTTCCGAAACGTACGGGCGGAAGAACTGTCTGCTTATGTGATGCGCGGTATTCTGGAACGCAATCCGGGCCTGGCACCGGAAGAAATTGACGACGTGATCTGGGGTTGTGTGCAGCAAACACTGGAACAGGGTTTTAACGTCGCGCGTAACGCCGCGTTACTGGCCGGCATTCCTCATTCGGTCCCTGCTGTCACTGTCAACCGGCTGTGTGGCTCGTCAATGCAGGCGCTGCATGATGCCGTCCGCTCGATTCAGTGTGGTATGGGCGAAGTGTATTTAATCGGTGGCGTGGAACATATGGGCCATGTGCCGATGACTCACGGTGTCGATTTCCACCCGGGTCTGGGTGTGTCTGTCGCTAAAGCAGCCGGCATGATGGGGTTAACCGCTGAACTCTTAGGTAAAATGCACGGCATCAGCCGCCAGCAGCAAGACGAGTTTGGTGCCCGTTCACATCGTCTGGCGCAAGAAGCCACAGTACAAGGCCGCTTTAAAGCCAAAATTCT
>JAIXSW010000001.1 GCA_027484495.1 Gammaproteobacteria bacterium | reverse complement strand
TGGCCACTTACAAGCACCATGTCAGCTCAGCAGCGCGGCACAGCAGGGCCAGATAGGACTGGCGCTGACCTGGTTATATCAGCGCGCCAGCGGCCAGCAGACGACAGCCTTTTATAATCCGCAAGCCGACACGGCGATTGCGCTGCAACAAGCCGCACAACAGCCTTGTCAGGGTGATGAAAAGCAGTCCCACACAACCGGCTGAAGTTGCATCCAGGCCGGTTGTTTCACTTCAGGTTTTAAATTTATTGACCAGTGAATTCAGCTCGACCGCTAAGCGCGATAACTCATGCGCCGAAGCGCTGGTCTGATTGGCGCCGGCGGCGGTCTGCGCAGCGAGATCGCTGATATTGACAATATTGCGGTCAATTTCGCGCGCGACTTTGGCCTGCTCTTCAGCGGCACTGGCAATCACCAGATTGTTATCGCTGATGCTGGTGATTTGGCTGTTGATCGTCTCCAGCGCTTTGCCGGCAGATTCAGCCACTGACAAGGCCTGGCTGGCTTTTTCGCCGCTTTGTTGCATCGCTTGCACGGCAGTGCTGGTGCCGGCACGGATTTTTTTGATCATCTCTTCGATTTCACGGGTCGATAACTGGGTGCGGGCTGCCAGTGCGCGCACTTCATCCGCCACGACGGCAAAACCGCGGCCAGCGTCGCCGGCCCGTGCCGCCTCAATCGCGGCGTTCAGCGCCAGCAGGTTGGTTTGCTCAGCGATAGCCCGGATCACATCCAGCACTTTGCCGATATCCTGCGCCTGTAACGCCAGTTCCTGTACGACCTGCGCACTTTGTGCCACGTCTTCGTTCATATGCATAATCGCATTGACGGTTTGCTGCACCTGGGTTTTGCCAAACTCGGTATTGCGGGCCGATTCGGTGGAGCTCTCTGAGGCGCGCAGCGCCGTTTCCGCCACTTCATCCACCGCTGAGCTCATTTCAGTAATGGCTGTCGCGGCTTGCTGGATCTCATCATTTTGTTGCTGTAAGCCACGGGAGTTGTCTTCAGTCACCGAGTTCAATTCTTCCGCAGCCGAGGCCAGCTGATTGGATGAATTCGAAATATGCGCCAGCGTGTCGCGTAAATTCTGCTGCATCCGCGCCAGCGCCTGCATCAGTTGGGCCGGTTCATCACTGCCACTGCTATCAATACGGGATGTCAGATCGCTGTCGGCAATTTTGCCGGCCAGTTGCACTGCGGTTTGTAACGGCGTGGTGATACTGCTGGTCAATATCACCGCGATAGTTACAGCCGCACCGATGGACAAGGCAATCAAAGTCCAGGTCGTCAGCTGACTGCTGCTAAAATCGGACGCGGATTCGGCGGCAATCTCTTTCGAACGATTTTCGTTCAGGCGGCTGAGCTTTGATAAAGATGCAGTGATTTTGTCGGTAAATTCGCTCATGACACCATGTTGCAGAGCAATGGCTTCGTCCTTTTTGCCGCCTTCAGCCAAGGCCATTACTTGTTCCTGATTGGTGATATATCCGTCGATTGCCGCACTGAATATCTCAAACTCTTCCCGCTCTCCGGGAATAGAAATGAGTGGTTCATATTGGGCTTTTTGTTTGCCGATGGTTTCCCGCAGCTGCATAATTTGCGCTTTGGCTTCAACCATGTCTTCGGCTGAATCGGCAATCAACAATCTGAAGGTAAAGGTACTCAAGCGGCTGGCAGTTAAATTCAGATCCGCCAGCGTCTCGAGACTCGGGATAGTATTTGTTTCTAATTCAACAGTCACATTTCGCAGATCTGCCATAGTGCGTAGTGACATTAAGCCTTGAACCAGCACCATCAGCCCCAACAATAAAAACCCGGCCAGCAGCCGATTTCGGATCCCCGTCGCTCGAATTGCCATAATAATTCCCCGTAAAAAATGCCTGAAACCTGATTTTCAGGCGCACTTTTGCAACCACCAGCACAGAAAGTACTGTCTGAAATGAGTGTAGAGCAGAGATAAGAATTTGAAAAAATCCATACGGATTTAATTGCTTGCTACTGTTTTCGACAACAGTTCTGGCGCAGCCCCGGTCAGTGTTCAGCGCATACCCATCCTGTTTGTACCGCGCCATTACGGCCATTGGCTTTCGCCTGATATAACGCTTTATCCGCCTGATTCAGCCACTGCGCGGCGGTCTGTCCGCGCGCCGGCACCTGACAAAGCCAGCCAATACTGACGGTTAAAAAACTCGTTTGCTGGGCCAGAACCACCGGCACAGCCGCCAGTGCGGTGACGAACTGCTCAAGCATTTGCGCCATGGTGGTCTCGTCTCCCCCCACACTGACCAGCACAAATTCTTCACCACCAAACCGCACCAGCATATCTGCCGGCCGCTGAAAATGTTGCTGCAACAAGGTCGCAAACTGGCGTAAGCACTGATCACCAAACAAGTGGCCGTGCAGATCATTGATTTGTTTGAAATGATCCAGATCTAACACTGCCAGTGTCAGCGGTATCTGTTCACGCTGACACAACGACAGACAAGCCGGTAATTTTTCATCCATAAATGCGCGGTTGTATAAGCCGGTGAGGCCATCGTGCAGGCTCTGATGGGCCAACCGGACATTGGCTTGCAGCAGCTGCCGATTCAGCCGCCGCACTTGCAGATAAGCCCAGACCAGCGCCGACAGCACCAGCAAGGCGGCCGCTGTCACGCTGAGCACCAGCCGGTAATCCTCAGAGGTCTCCATGCGCACCGACAGCCAATGATTGTCGATTTGCTGTTGTAACGCCGGATCTATCTGCTCGATTAATAACTGACTGATTTCATGCAGCAATGGCTCATCGTTGCGGCTGGCAATACTCAGTTCACTGTCACCTGGCAGCCGGCCGGCAATTTTCAGATTGGTGATTTTGTATTGCTGCAACAGATAACCAAGGCTGCCCATATTGCCAAACATGCCCGTCAACTGGCCGCTTTGCACCATCAGCAGTCCTTCTTCATAACTCTGTACTTCGACCAATTGCAGCGTCGGATGGAACTGGCGATAGAGTTCAGCAAAGCCAAAACCACGGCGGATGCCATAGCGCGCATTCCCCAACTCAGCCACGCTTTTGACTCTGGGATGTTCAGTCCGGGTCACAATCACACTGGGGATCACCAGATAAGGCTTAGTGAAGTTCATAAACTGACGCCGGCTGGGCGTGGGCATCGCTAACAGCAATAAATCACAACGTCGTTGCTCAGCAGCGGCGACTGAATCGGGCCAGCTGGCCGTGGGCAGTAATTCGAGTGGGATCGGCAACTGGCTGCGGAAAAACTTGACGTAATCTGCCGACATACCGCGATGTTGACCATCTGGGCCAACACTTTCAAATGGCGGCCAACTTGGGTCGATGCAATAGCGCAATATTTGTTTGGTCTGCAAATAATCGCGCTGCGCATCGGTCAGCACCAATGGTTGGGCTGGCAGCTGCGTGACAGCGAATAAACATAACCAGCAAACCCAGCGGCTCATACCAGACCCCGCAATGTACACAAGAGGCAGGAAATCAGACGGTGCAGCACTAACGTCCAATGCGGTGCTGTGCCGCCGCGTCGGTCAGGCTGATTTGCTGATTCATATCAAACCAACCTTAGCTGAAACCGTCTACATTAGAAATGCCTGATAGGAGATTTGCCATGACCGAGCGCCAAACACTGCGGCTGCTGAAGATAGTGATGTTGTGTGGCATCAGCCTGTTGGTACTGGGGCATTATCTGTGGTCAGGGTTAAAACTGCATGAAACCATGGGCGTGCAGGGCATTATCCTGATTGGTTTATGCTGCGCACTGGGGCTGATTCTGTCATTACCGACCAAAATCTACCTGACAATATTGCTGATGAAACGCGAATCAGAACGCGACAAATAACGCTGGCGCCGGACGTATCTCAGACTTCAGGCCGTGCCAGCAGCACGTCGCTGCTCCCACACCAGCATCAGGCCAGCAAGGGCGATAAACACTGAACCAGTCCAGAGGATCCAGCTGGCGCCAAACAGGGCGATCACACCACCGGCCAGCGCGATAATCACATTGCCGGTGCACATCAACAATGTCAGCAAGCCCATCACCCGGCCAAGCCCCAACTCGCCAAAATGTTCGGTGCAGTACACCTGAAACCAGGCGCTGAACATCGCATTCGGCACGCCACAAAGCACCAGCCAGAGCCAGGCCAGCTGACCACTGGTAAATGGCAACAGGAACAACATCAGCGCGACACTGACCGCGGCAATTTTCGCACTGCGCAGTGCCGGCAGCCGATTGCCAAGCCTCGCCATACCGACAGCACTGACAGTCGTCATCACGGCGCACAACACTGCGGTGATCAAGCCAATCTGCAGGCCGGTGAATTGCTGCTGCTCGACCAACCACAGCGGGTAGTATTCATAAAAGGCGTTCAGCCCGATGGTGTACAGCAACTGCGCGGCAACAACCCAGCGCAACAACGGCAAACGGACTAATCCCAGCGAATTGTGCTGGCGTAATTGCTGCCAGAATGGCTGATGCTGCTGCGGCGCTGAGTCCGGCGGCAACAGGAAATACAGCATCAGTAAACAAGGCAGCATCGCAGCGGCCGCGAGCAAAAAAGGCACATGCGCGCCTAAATGCATGGTTAGCCCGCCCACCAAAGGCCCCACCAGCCAGGCCGCATATAAGGCGCTGTTCATCCAGCTAATCGCCACTGTGCGTTCAATTTGCGGATGTAAATCGGCGGCGATAGCCCGGCAGATGCTGACCGAGCCTTCACACAAACCAGTCAGAAAACGAAACAACACAAAACCCGGATACCACTCGGCCGACAGCGCCCAGGCCGAGCCTAAATACCCGGCCACCGCCAGCGCCAGCGACAATGCCAACACCCGCCGCCGGCCATAATGATCGGATAATGCACCTAAGGTCGCACTGCCAAACAACATGCCCAGCGGATTGGCGGCCAGCGCAATGCCCAGCAGAATTTCCGGGGCGATGCCCAGCCAGTGATTAAAGTCATTCAGTGCCGTCGCGGCGAATAGCGGTGCCAGGATAGGATAGGGTAAAGCGATGCCTGCGACGGCAATCAGACCAATCAGGCAAACAACCCACAGCACAGCCTGCGGATGGGCGTAGCGAACAGAAGCAGCAGACGAAGACATAACGACTCCAAAGTGGGGAGGTTATGCTAAATCGCGCCTGTGACAGGCGCAAGCGCGGAACGCCCCGCTGCGACCAACACAGGCCGCAGCGGGTTCAATCTGAAGATAAATCGAATCAGGCCGCGCGATACGGCATTGGGCCCAGATAATCTTTTTTACCGACATCAACGCCGTTGTGACGCAAAATGGCGTAGGTCGTGGTCAGGTGGAAATAGAAGTTCGGGATCACATGTTGCAGCAGGAACTCTTCGCCACTCAGCGTTTTGCCTTCCCAGCGAGGCTGAGTGATGACTTGTGTGGCGGCATTGGCAAAATCAGCCGCACTGAAAGTTGCCAGATACGTCTGTGTATCGCGAATGCGCTGTTGTAACTGCTCCAGCGTGGTCTCGTCGTCAGCATGCTTTGGTGCCTGATCGACAGTACCGGTTAAACGCGCAACGCCAAGTTTAGCGGTATCGCAGGTAATTTGGACCTGACGGATCAAAGCAAACTGATCTGGTGCCAGCCGGCTGTTCAGCAGCACTGTCACATCAAATTTTTTACTATCGGCAAAGGCCGCCGCTTTTTGCAAAATGGCGCTGAGGTTATCCAGCATTTTGCTGAATTGTGGCACTGTCAGTTGGTAAATCATGTCTCTCTCCGATTGAGGCCCGATGCCTGTGCAGCAGAGATGGGCGCGCGCTTCGGCAATTTCAAGCTGCTGCTCCAGCGATTCGTCACTTGCAGCACTTAACAGTGCAGGGTAATTTGTTGCTTCTGCTGTTTTGGCTTATTTCTTTGAGGACACTGATGGATGCAATCTGGTCTGCCCTGGCGATCGCCAGTGCTTTAGCGGTCGGCGCCGTCAGCCCCGGCCCGAGTTTTATTGTCGTCGCCCGCAATTCAATTGCCCTGTCGCGCCGCCATGGTCTGGCGACCGCCTGTGGCATGGGCCTCGGTGCCGGAACTTTTGCTGTATTGGCCCTGTTAGGCGTGCATGCTGTGCTGACCGCGGTGCCGATGGCGTTCTGGGCGTTAAAAGTGGTGGGTGGTTTGTATCTGCTGTATCTCGGCTATCTGATTTTCCGCGGCGCCAAAGCGCCACTGCAAGTGCAGACTGAGAGCCCGGTCGCGATGATCAGCCTGCGCCGCGCCTTTTTCAGCGGCTTGCTGACGCAGCTCAGCAATCCTAAAACGGCGATTGTGTTTGCCAGTGTGTTTTCCGCATTGTTGCCGGCCACCATTCCGCTTTGGTTTTACGCGGTCCTGCCGCTGCTGGCGCTGGTGATCGATGGCGGCTGGTACATTCTGGTGGCGTATTTATTGTCGGCGGAAGCGCCGCGGCAAGCTTATCTGAAATTTAAAACCGG
>JAIXSW010000224.1 GCA_027484495.1 Gammaproteobacteria bacterium | reverse complement strand
TGTACATAAAAAAAGCCGCAATACTGCGGCTTTTTTACGTTTTACCGCTTGTTACTGTTTATAGACTTTGCCGGCTTTCATCACAAAACTGACTTTGCCCATCACACTGATGTCCTGCAGCGGATTGCCCGGCACGGCGATGATATCGGCCATTTTGCCGGCTTTCAGACTACCCAGGCTCTGCTCCATTTGCAGCAGACGTGCACCTTCGATGGTCGCACTCAGAATGGCCTGATGCGCCGACATGCCGCCTTCGGTCATATAAACAAACTCGCGCCAGTTATCACCATGCATGCCAACACCGGCATCAGTTCCAAAGGCGATTTTGACGCCGGCTTTCTGCGCTTTGGTAAACGTCGCCTGGATCAAAGGCCCGATAGTGGCCGCTTTTAACCGCACCATTTCCGGGAAATAGCCCGGTTCTTTCGCTTTTTCGGCGACAAACTTACCGGCGCTGATCGTCGGCACAAAATAGGTCCCGTGCTGTTTCATCAGCTTGATGGTGTTGTCATCCATGAAGGTGCCGTGTTCGATCGAACTGACACCGGCCTTAATCGCCCGCTCCATGCCCTCTTTGCCGTGAGCATGTACCGCAACGGTGAAACCATAGTCTTTGGCGGTGCTGACAATAGCCGCCAGTTCTTCGTCGCTAAACTGCGCATTCATGCCACTCTTGGCGACGCTGAGCACGCCACCGGTTGCGGTGATTTTAATCAGGTCCGCGCCTTCTTTATAACGTTGCCGCACTGCTTTACGCGCATCATCCGCGCCATTGATCACACCGTCGTCCGGACCAGGATCGCCCATCCGCAAATAGGCCACGCCATTGGTCGGATCGGCATGGCCGCCGGTGGTAGCAATAGATTTGCCCGCAGTGAAAATACGTGGTCCTTTGGCATAACCGGCATTGATGGCTTTACGCAAAGCCGTACTGATCAGGTGGCTGTCGCCTAATTCCCGCACAGTGGTAAAGCCGGACAGCAGCGTTTTTTCGGCATAAGTCGCACCGCGTAATGCCACGTCTGCTTCGTTCATCGTGAAGCCTTCGCTATAGGCGCCCGGGCTACTTTGATAGGAAAAATGCGTATGCATATCCATCAGGCCCGGCAACACGGTTTGTTTGGATAAATCAATCAGCGTGTCGGCGGCTGCGGGTTGGCGAAAACCGGCTTCGATGGCTTTGATCTGATCGTTTTCAATCACCAGCGTCTGTTTTTGCAGGATTTGTTCGCCTTCCGCTGTGATCACAGTGCCGGCATGGATCAACGTTGCCGCTTGGCCCGCCAGCGGTAACAGACCCGCCAGCAACATTGCAGTGGTTATTTTGTTCATTGTTGTTCCCGGGTTATGAGGCTGCGCCTCTTATTGAAAGTCCAATCTGTTGTGTTGGATCAATATGCACTTCAACACAGTCTTTATACTGACGCCATTTCCCCTGTGGCAGATGCGATATGATGACGACATTCCGGGACGAAGCCCTGATCAAAAAGTACAACGTCAAAGGCCCCCGTTACACCTCTTACCCCACGGCGTTGTTGCTGCGTAGCGGTTTTGCGCCTGAGCGTGCTTTGCAGACACTGGCAGACACCGGCCCGGCGCTGAGTCTCTATCTGCACGTGCCATTTTGTCGTGAACTTTGTTATTACTGCGGCTGCAACAAAGTGATCAGCCGCGATCAAAGCAAAGCTGACCGTTACCTCGACGCCTTGGCCACCGAAATGGTGCTGTACCAACCGGCCTGTGCGGCGAAACAAGTCCACCAACTGCATTTTGGCGGCGGTACCCCGACTTATTTAGATGAAGCGCAGCTGCGCCGGCTGATGCAGTTACTGCGTCAGCATTTTCAGTTTTTGCCCGAAGCTGAGCTTAGCATCGAAATTGATCCGCGCAGTTGTGATGTCGACA
Organism: Gammaproteobacteria bacterium; assembly: GCA_027484495.1. Lineage (GTDB taxonomy): Bacteria > Pseudomonadota > Gammaproteobacteria > Enterobacterales > Alteromonadaceae > Pararheinheimera. The sequence continues at coordinate 13,103 of JAIXSW010000224.1, read as the reverse complement.
AGCTCAGACTGTTACGCGAACTCGGCTTTAGCCGCGTCAGCTTTGGCGTGCAGGATTTTGATCTGCAAGTGCAGCAGACGATCAACCGTATTCAGCCCTACAGCATGGTCGAAACCCTGGTGCAGGCCGCCCGTGAGCTGCAATTCCGCTCGGTGAATCTGGACCTGGTGTATGGTCTGCCGCATCAGGCGGCACAGAGCTTCAGTCAAACGCTGGCGCAAGTGGTGACGTTAGATCCGGACCGTATTTCGTTATTTAGCTACGCGCATTTGCCTGAGAGATTCGCCGCACAGCGGAAAATTCCCGATGCCGCGTTGCCCGGCGCCAGCGAAAAACTCGGTTTACTGGCGCTGGCGATGGACCATCTGCAACAAGCCGGTTTTGTCGCCATTGGGATGGACCATTTTGCGAAAGCCGCAGATCCGCTGACCACAGCGCAGCAAGCCCATCAGCTGACCCGTAATTTTCAGGGCTACAGTGTCGATGCCTGTGATGCTTTGCTTGGCCTTGGTGTATCAGCGATTAGCCAGGTCGGCAATTTGATCTGGCAACAACAAAAAGAGCTGAAAGGGTATTATCAGGCGCTGGAACAACAGCACACACTCGCCATTGATAAAGGCCTGACGTTAAGCCGGGATGACCAAATCCGCGCCGATCTGATCGCCCGCATCATGTGCAATTTTGTGTTGGATACCAAAGCACTGGCGCAGCAATGGCAGATCAATTTTGCGGATTATTTTGCCGCGTCACTGGATCAACTGGCACCTTGCCTTGACGATGGGCTAGTACGCTGGCAAGGGGATTTGCTGGAAGTGACAGACCGCGGCCGGCCCTGGGTGCGGATCATCGCAGCAGCTTTTGATGCTTATTTACTGGCGCAGCAGCACAGTTATTCCAAGGTCATTTAAACGCGATTAAACACCGCGGGTCAGCCCAGCCGGAACGGATAACTGCCACTGTGCAGCCAATACTGACAGACGCCATCGACGGTTTGTTCCTGTGCCTGCTCCGCCAGCCGGTAATACAAAGTCCGGCTGAATTTGGCGCGTAGCCCGCGTTTTAATTGCAGATAAGGCAGCAACTGGCCGTTACCGGCTTCCGGTTGCAACAGCACCGGGAAGTCCGGCCCGGCGATAAAACTCTGCTGCAGGTTAGTGGTCAGTTGCAGGCGGCCATCGTCCAGCCATACCGCATCAACCAGCACAAATGGCGCATCATCGACTTCTATCTGCACTTGCTCGGCCGGTGTCGTCAACAGATATCGCCCGTCAACACAACTGAGCACCGCCGCAAATAACCGCACCAATTCTGGTCGCTGAATAGGACTGCCATGAAAATACCAGCTGCCATCGCGATCGATGCGGATCGGCACTGGTCCGCAAAAAGCGGGTTGCCACTGCTCCAGCGGGTAGTCTGTCAGAGCGCCAAGCTGCTGTTGTAATGCAAATAAGTCCATAGCCTTCCAACAAAAATGCGTCTGCCAAAGTGGGTCAATGATGTTAGCATATTGTACGACCCCGCCGTGACAGACCCTCATGAGGATGCAGTTATGCAACAAGAAGTGCAGGTAATTACGCAGAGTTTAACTTTTCTGCAGAAAAATCAGGATTTGATCATCGGTTTCTGCCTGAAACTGTTGGTCGCTATTGTCATCTTTTATATCGGTCGCTGGGTAGCGCTAGGTGTCTCGCGCCTGGTGGGCAAAGCGTTGCTGCTACGCCATGTCGACCGCGCCGTTGTGTCGTTTTTATCCAGTATTGTATACGCGGCGGGGTTGATCGCTGTGACGCTGATGGCCTTGTCGCAATTAGGCATTCAGACCGCGTCGTTCCTGGCGATCCTCGGTGCCGCCGGTTTGGCGGTGGCATTAGCGCTGCAAGGCTCGTTATCTAATTTTGCCTCAGGCGTGCTGATCATTGTGTTCCGGCCGTTTAAATCCGGTGATTTGGTCGAAGTGGCCGGCATCAGCGGCGTGGTAGAACGCATTGATATTTTCCAGACTATTTTCAAAACCGGTGATAACAAAAAAATCATCGTGCCAAATTCACAGATCACCGGTGGCGCTATCGTCAATTATTCCGCCGAAAAACGCCGCCGTATCGACCTGACCATCAGCATCAGCTACGACTCCGATCTGCGTCTGGCCAAACAAATCCTGCACGACATCATGCAAGCCGACAGCCGCGTGCTAAAAGAGCCTTCGGCAGTGATTGCCGTGGGTGCGCTGGCAGATTCCGCAGTCCAGTTGATCGTCCGGCCCTGGGTCGAAGCCTCTGACTATTGGGCGGTGTACTGGGATTCGCTGGAACAAATCAAATTACAGTTCGATGCCGCCGGTATCGAAATTCCTTTTCCACAAATGTCTTTACATATGAAACCTCATAAGGATGAAGCATGAAATATCCGCTAATGCTGGCTGCGCTGGCAGCAACCTCTCTGTCCGTTCAGGCGGCTGATGACACCAAACTGGGCTGGAACACCTCAGCTGAACTGGGCGCTATCACCACGTCCGGCAATACCAAAGGCACCTCGGTGACCGGTAAAATTGATGCCAAACAAGAAATGGTGCAGTGGAGCAATGAATATGTGCTCAGCGCCTTTTTTAAAGAAGATGAAAAAACTGATGTGAACGGCAACCGCTTCAGCGAAAAATCGGCCGAGCGCTATTTTGCGTCGGGCAAAGCCGGTTACAAACTCGATACTGATCACGCCAAACTGTTTATTTTCGGCTCACATACCGAAGATGACTTTGGCGCTTACACCAAGTACAGCCTGATCTCGGCCGGTTATGGCGACCGTTTATATCAGGGCGATGGCATCAGTATTGATGCAGAGATCGGTCCTGGTTATTACACCGGCAAAACCAGCGGTGATATCACAGAAAAAGGCGCTTTGGTCCGCACCGCCGGCAGTCTGGACTGGGTGATTTCTGACAGCGCGACCTTCCGCCAGCTGCTGAGCCTTGAAGCCGGTTCTGATAACAAAAGAACCCAGTCGGAAACCTCAGTCAGCGCCCGGATTAACGGCAGCATGCAAATGAAAGCAGCGTTTACCGTGATGCATGACTCTGAAGTTCCGGCAGGCAAAAAGAACACTGATACGCAAACTTCGCTGACACTGGTGTATTCGTTCTAATCATCTAACCGCTATGTCAGGGCAAGACGCCGGCTGTTGGCGTCTTGCCGTACCTGATTTGCCGAAAGACGGGCTTCGGCTATGCTTCATTCATAGACCTTTCCAGCCAGATCCAGCATTCGGTGCCGGAACAAAGTATTGGCACCGTCCTACCCGGATGCTGTGTGGGTTGCAATGACAGGGAAGACCACTGATGGCATATTCAGCAACGCAAGCCGATCGTGCAAACCGCCGTTTTGAGTCAGCGCTTTTACTGCTATTAATTATTTATCTGGGTGTGGCGGGCCTGTGGTGGTTCAGCCAGGATCCGGCTTTCAGTGCCGGCTACCTGTCGGTCGCACAGGCCGCAGCGCTGCACCAGACACTGGGCTGGTTGTTACCACTGTTCGCCATCCTGCTGCCACTGGCCTTATTCTGGCAACTCCGTGACAAAGCCCTATTCGCCCGGCAGGTGCAGCAAAAGCTGGCCAGTACCTTCGACGAAGCCGCGGTAGGTCTGGCACATGTGGCCGTTTCCGGCCATTTTATTCAGGTTAATCAACGCTTTGCACAAATGCTGCAATATGAACCAGCCGATCTGGCTGGCAGCACTTTTCAGGATCTAACCCACCCCGACGATCTGGCTGACGATTTACAACTATGTGATGCGCTGGTCCGGGGTGAGCGTGAAAGCTTTGAGATGGAAAAGCGCTATCGGCGGCGTGATGGTTTGTTTATCTGGGCCCATTTATCGGTTTCCTTTCATCGCAGCACCGATCCGCAGCAGTGTTATTTTGTCTCGGTGGTCGAAGATATTAATGCGCGCAAACAGGCGCTGATGGCCTTGCAGGCCAGTATGGCGCAGGTGCAATTGCTGCTGGATGCCACTGGTGACGCCATTATCGGCGTCAATCGCAATGCGGAAATCACCTTTGTCAATCAGGCAGCGCAGCAGCAGCTTGGTTACGCCAATATCAGCCAACTGATTGGCTTGCCGCTGCAAACGCTGGTCAGTAAGCAAAAGGCCGCGCTGGCGCTGTGGCGCGAGATCCATAAAGCGCTGGAACAACCGCAGCAAATCAGCGGCGAAGCCGATTTGTTTATCAATCTGCAGGGCGACACCTTGCCAACAGCTTATCGGGCGATCCCGGTACCCCGTTCACAGGACGGCACTGTGCTGGTCATTTGCTGGCAGAACATCCGCGAGCGCAAACAACAGCAAATGAAACAACAGGCGCAGAGTTATCTGCTGCACCGCTTATTGGATGATGCTGCGCTGCCCGATCTGTTGACCGAACTGGTGAAATTTATTGAACAACAGCTGCCACATTTGCGCGGCTCGATTTTATTGGCCGACTTACCCAACCAAGTGATGCGGGTAGCCGCTGGCCCCAGCCTGCCCGCAGAATACAATAACAAAGTCGATGGCTTACCGATCCGCTATGGCAACGGTTCCTGTGGCACCGCAGCGGCCACAGGCCAGCCGGTGTATGTAGCCGACGTGCATAACGATATGTTGTGGCTCAATTTTCAGGATCTGGTAGCGCCTTATGACTGGCTGCAGGCGTGCTGGTCCACGCCATTCTTTGATACGCAACGGCGGTTGTTGGGGACTTTTGGTATCTATCTCGCGGAGAAACGCGACCCGACGCCGGAAGAGCGCGATTTAATCCAGTTTACCGCCAGTCTGGCCGCCTTTCTGGTAGAGCGCAGTGATGCCAAAGCCCGGCTTGAACTGTTTTCCAAAGCGATTGAACAAAGCCCGGTCGGCGTCGTGATCTGTGGAATAAATGGCGAAATTCAGTATTTTAATCAACGATTTATCAAACTTAGCGCTATCCCGGCCGCCTTGCTGGACGAGTTGCCGCCACTGAAAGACATTCTGCCGGACGACCAGCAGACATGGCTCGACAGTGTGTTGCCGCAGTTAAAAGCCGGCCATCAGAAAGTCGTCCGGCAAGATCACCGCCTGTTAGCAGACAATACCGCGCTCTGGCTGGAAAGTTCGTTATATGCCATCGTCGACCGCAAAGACCAGGTCACTCATGTGTTGCTTGAGCTCGAAGATATCACGATGCAAAAGCAGGCCGAGCAACACTGGATTGAAAGCGAATTACGTTTTCGGACGCTGCTTGATAATACGCCGGAGATCTCAGTGCAGGGCTATGAGGCCGATGGCACCACCTTTTACTGGAACAAAGCCAGTGAAGTGTTATACGGCTACAGCAAAGAAGAAGCGCTGGGCAAAAGTTTGCTTGATCTGATTATCCCCAGCCCAATGCGGGACGATGTCAGCACGGCGGTCAGAGCAATGGCAGAATCTGGTGTGCCATTGCCCGCCGGTGAGCTGATGCTGCAACGCAAAGGCGGCGAACCGGTGCAGGTATTCTCTGGCCACGCCGTCGTGCAGCTGCCGGGCCGGCCGTCACAAATCTTCTGTATGGATATCGATTTATCGGTCCGTAAGCAGCAGGAAGCCAATTTACGTCTGGCTGATGCCGTGTTTAACAGTAGCCGCGAAGGTATTCTAATCACTGATATAAATGAAGTGATTATCTCGGTGAACCCGGCGCTGGTCAGGTTATTTGGCTACAGCGACGCGGAACTGGTGGGCCAAAGTCCGGCCATGTTGCGCTCAGGACAACACAGCGACGAATTTTATCAACAGATGTGGCAACAACTGCGCGAGCAGAACTATTGGCAAGGCGAAGTCTTTAACAAACACAAAGATGGCAGCGTGCTGCCGGTACAGCTCAGCATCAGTGCAGTGTTTAATGAAATGCAGCAAATCAGCCATTACGCTGCCGTTTTCACCGACTTATCTGAGATCCGCGCCACTGAAGCGGAAATGATGTTCCTCAGCGAACATGATGAACTGACGCATTTACCCAACCGGCAGCTATTCCTGCAGATGGTCGAGCAAGCACTGAAAACGGCGCGGCGGGATCAGCTGTTTTGTGCCGTGCTGGTGCTGGATCTGGACCACTTTAAAGACGTCAACGACTCGTACGGCCATCGTTATGGCGACGAATTGCTGTTGCAGGTGGCCAGCCGGTTAAAACAGAAAGTTCGGGATCTCGATGTAGTGGCCCGGCTGGGTGGCGACGAATTTGCCATTTTACTGCCGTCTTTGCTGCAGGCAGAAGATGCGGCGGTGGTTGCCAATAAACTGATCCAGCATATGGGCGCGCCGTGGAACCTCAGCGACGACGTGGAAATCACGCTCGGCGCCAGCATTGGCATCGCGGTATTCCCGGACCATGGCGATAACACCACGGTATTACTACAGGGCGCTGATGCGGCGCTATATAAAGCCAAAGCGGCAGGCCGCAATACTTTCACATTCTATTCAGATGCTTACACACTGGCAGCGCGCGATCGGCTGACGGTAGAAGCGCAGCTGCGTAAGGCGATCAAAGCTGGCCATTTACGTGTATTTTACCAGCCACAGATCGATATTCTCAGCGGCCGGATCATGGGCGCCGAAGCGCTGGTACGCTGGTTTGATCCGGAACAAGGCATGATTTCGCCGATGCGTTTTATTCCAATCGCCGAAGCCTGCGGCCTGATCAATGAGATCGGTGAGTTTGTGCTGACTGAAACTTGCCGGCAGGGCCAGCAATGGCTGGAAGCCGGTCTGCCGAAATTGACCCTGGCCGTCAACGTATCGCCAGCCCAGTTCAAGCGTTTTGATATGCGTAAACAAGTCACCCAGGTGCTGAATGACACCGGATTTCCGCCACGTTGCCTGGAACTGGAGCTGACCGAAAGCGCGTTGATGGAAAATCAGGAAACGGTGGTGCAGGTGCTGGACGACCTGCGCGGCCTCGGGATCCGGCTGGCAATCGACGACTTCGGCACTGGTTATTCGTCGCTGGCCTACTTAAAACGCTTCCCGCTCGATGTGCTGAAGATCGATAAAAAGTTTATCGACGATATTCCGCATAGCAAAGACGATATGGCGATCGCCACCGCCATCATTGGTATCGCCCATTCGCTGGGCTTTAAAGTGCTGGCTGAAGGCGTAGAAACCGCGCAGCAACTGGAATTTCTGAAGCAACAACGCTGTGATCAGTATCAGGGCTATTTCTGCAGCCCGCCGATCCCAGCCGATAAGTTCCAGGCCTTACTGGAACAACAACAAGGTAAACACAATATCCACCTGGTGTCGTAAAACCAGATGGATCTGCTGACGCCGCTGCGCTGTTTTTGCTGAACCGCGCAGGCTCAGCGCCGGCGTTGCCAGCCGCACCACGCCAAAAAGCCCAGCAGAGCCAGGCCGAAACTACCGCCGGAGGATTGACTGGCCTGCGGTTCTGCTGGCGTGACGACGACGGGCGCTGTGACGCTGATACTCAGCGATTTCTGCACTTTCTGCCCGGCACTGTCCGTCGCCAGCGCCACCACCGGATAAGTGCCGGCGGCGCTGAACGTCACGCTGACACTATTGCCACTGAGCGTCTGATTATTCACCGTCCATTGCACACTGCTGATCGCGCCGTTGGCGCTGCTGGCCGTCGCACTGAGGCTACAACTCAGTGCCTGGCAACTGCTGTTGAGTTCAAGCACTGGTTCAGCAAAGACCTGCAGCGGTTTACTGCGTGACTTTGCCGGTGGCGGGCTTTGTGTACCGGCTTGCACTGTCAATGTCGGTGTATAACTGCCTGGGGCCGGGAAAGTAAACACCGGATTCGTCTCGTTGCTGCTGGCAGTTGCAGTGAATAACCAGCTGAACTGCAGCGGCACTGCGGCATCCCGCAGCGTGGTGTTGCGGAACTGGCAACGCAGGAACTGACATTCCACGCTGAAATCCGGCTCTGGCAATACCAGCTCCACCGGCGCGGTTACAGTAAAATACTGCGCATACACAGGTCCGGTATTGCCAGCGCTGTCTTTAGCGCGCAGGTACAGCGTATGCCGGCCTTCATTGAGATTGGTTACATCCAGCAAATGATTAATGTTTTCACTGGCGCTGTCGTATTTGCCATCGGCAGCATCAATCGCGACCGTATTAGCCCCGGCCACCTCCGGCCATTGATCCAGCGTCAGTTCCACCCGGCTGATCGGCTGACTGGCCACGCCGCCACTAAAACCGCTGGACTGATTGTCGCTGACTACCGCTTTGAGCTGCAGCAACTGATTGCGCGGGATCTTGCCCGCCGTGGTATTCAGGCTCAGCTGCGTCAAATCCGGCCCGGCTGGCAGCAAATAAGGCGCAGTGTTGACCCGCAGCGCGTAATACAAGGCGCGCAGATTGTCCGGCAACACATTTGCTTCGTAGTTGGCACAGCTTTCAAAAAATGCAGTGCCAATCTCAAAGGTGATTGCAGCCACGCCCAGTTCGCCATAACTGACGCCATCACTGGTGCCATCGGTTGGGTACAAACCAATCGACTGGGTCGGCACGTAGCCGTTAAACCAAGCCAGCCGATGACCAAGTGCCTTTAACGCCGTACCGTTGGGCGCAGGTGTTTCTGTGTCGCCCCAAGGCCACAACACCAGTTCACTATAACTATGGATGTCGAGATGAATACCGGCCGTGTCCGCCGGAGCAGCATCGGTGCGTGCCGGCCCGCGTTTATCCGGATACAGGCTGCGGGCATAAGCCTCCAGCGCCTGCACTTCCGGCTCGGAACCGGCTTTTGTGCCGCGATAGGTCAAATCACAGCTGTTGGCGCTGCTGCCGTTGGCAATACTAAACCAGCCAAAGCTGAAGTTCCGGTTCAGATCAACACCAAAAGTGCTGCTGTTGCAGGACGTATCATTGATATTTTTGCGCCAGGACACGCCGGTTTCGGCAATTTTCCGGCCTTCCGGGTTGGTCTGCAGCACCAGATGGACTTCATTTTGCTGCAGCATCCAGTCCACATCGGCATCGCTGCCGGCTTTGCTGAGCAAGTCTTTGGCAAAGGCCAGTGTCAGCGCCGCCGTGGCATATTCGCGGGCATGAATGGCGCTGTTGATCAATAGTTTGGCTTTGTTGACCGGGCCGGCTTTGCGGTTGCTGATCTTCAGCACATACAGGTCATAGCCGTTGGCAGTTTTTGTTTGTGCCCAGCCGCTGCCGATCTTCTGCCAGCTGGCATAATCGGGATAATCCCGCACCAGCTGTACAGCCTGGTTGTAGGTTTCTTCGACAGTGGCATAACAGGGATAACCGGGGATTGTATTGGCGCCGTCCGGCAAGGCCTGCGGCTGGATGGCGCTTTGTTGTTGCTGCCAGACATATGCCGGCGTGATCGACACCGCATGCGGTGCCAGCCGGGCTTGCGCCTGCGCATCCAGTTGCAGGATCAGCGTGCTGTCCTGCCAACGACCGGCCAGCAGCGCATCATGCAAACTGATCGCGGCGAGCCGTGCCTGCTCCGGGCTGGCAAACCGCACCTGCATGGCGTTGTCATGGCTGAGTTGCTGCAAATGGGCCAACTGTGACACTGACTGATGTGGACTGACGGCCAGACCGCTGAACAGACTGGCAGCAACAACAGAAACCGGTAACAACATAACGCGCCCCTCGCGGTGAATTTAACCTGAAGTTAACACGTTGTCAGGCCCTTGGAAATCTCAGAGCCAGCCTTTTTGCTGCGCAATCCGCGCCGCTTCGACCCGGTTCACGGCGTTGAGTTTGGCCATCGCTTCGGACAAATAATTGCGCACCGTGCCCTCGGCGATAAATAACAGCGTGGCAATTTCGGCGGTGGATTTGCCTTCGCCGGCCAGACGCAGCGCGCGGCGTTCTTTGTCGCTGAGCGGATCCTGTTCCCCCAGCGCCAGCAGCGCCAGCTCACTGTCGATCACCCGCTTGCCGGCCAGCACTTTGTCGATGGCAGCCAATAAATCGTCGACCGGTGCGTCTTTCAGTAAAAAACCACTGACACCGCAGTCCAGCGCCCGGCGCACGTAGCCGCTACGGCCGAACGTGGTGATCACTATCACTTTGATTTTACTTTGTTGCTGCTGCAACCAAGCGGCCAATTCAAGCCCGCTGCGGCCCGGCATTTCGATGTCGGTCAGCAGCACGTCAAAATGTTCAGTTTTCAGCAGTTTCAGTGCACTGTCGCCGTCAGCGGCTTCCACCAGTTCGTGACTGCTGGACAAGCGCAGTAAAGATGCCAGCGCGCCGCGCACCATGGCCTGATCTTCAGCCAGTAAAATTCGCATGTTCAGTTCCTTTTGGCAGCCAAATCTGTAACTTACAGCCGGCATCCAGTTGATAATCCAGTTTTGCCTGCAAGGCGTTCAGCCGCTCAGTGACACCCGTCAGGCCATTGCCAAAACCAAAGCTTTTCACTTCGCCGTTGTCGGCCACTTCCATCAGCCAGCCGCCGTCCTGTTCGCGAAAACTGATGCGGCAACTATCGCCTTTGCTGTGGCGCAGAATATTAGTGACCAGCTCGGTCAGCACCAGGATCAGCGCCGACTCTTCCCGCGCCGCCAGTTTCGGCACTTCGCCGTCCAGCGTCACGGCAAAACCATGTTCACGCAGGCGCTGCGCCAGATTACTGACTTCGGCCAGCAAACCTTTATGTTTATAACCGGAAACGGTCTGACGCACCTGTGACAACGAATCGCGCGCCACTTGCGCCAGTTCCGTCAGGTGCAGGGCGGCATCCTCGGCTTTACCGGCTTTGAGCAATGCCTTCGCCAAGTCGGCTTTGAGCACAATACTGGACAAACTGTGGCCCATAATGTCATGTAAATCGCGGGCGATGCGCTCGCGTTCCACCATTTGCGCCAGCTGCGTGATCTCTTCCTGGCTGCGCTGCTGCTGGCGTAAACGAATTTGCCGTTGTCGCTCCAGCAGACCGAAACTGGCAACCCCGACCAGCAACAAGCCACCATAAAGTAAAAAATACGGTCCTTGAAAACCCTGCCAACTATTCAGTGCCACCATGATCAGCAGCACCGCAGTCACCGCAGCAATCGCCTGACGCAACGGCCAGGCAAAACCGAGAAAAAAGCCGATGTACGCAAATAACGAAATACTGCCGGGATTCAATGGCGTCACACCGACCGACAACGTCAGCATCGCCAGTACCGGCCAATGCATCTGCCGGGTCGGCACCCGGTACGCCCAGAAGTAACACCAGACAAAGACCAGCAACACCGCAACCGCCACCGCAATCTGCCAGGGCGCCAGCGGCAGATAAAATAACGGTACCAGATAAAATACCAGGTTTATCAGATACACCCAGCTCCACTTGCCATCCAATTGCACCGACATCGTTGCCTCCTGAGATCACGGCTACGCCTTACCATTGATCGCAGCTTAACTCAGCTCCGCCCCTGGCAACAATGCGGCTTGTCAGCGGATCGGAGTGACATTTGTCATCTGTAGACCCGACTGAGGACAGGGATACCTGGTCGCCGGCCAGCAATTTGCTGTCGGCTGCCTGACTCACTCTGGATCCGGCTTCTCATCGATATTCGCCAATTTCTCTGTTTTAGCTACACTGAGAGTTGATCAATAAATAACCAGAACAAGGAAGTGTCTGATGAGCAACAAATGGATCTGTGTGTTAAGGGATTATATTCAGGCCACGTGCTATGCGTGCAGCCAAATCCGCAGTATCAGCGGGTTGTGGTTGATTGTGGCACCCATCTATTGCCGGTTGAAGTATGGCCTCGGTGCCCGTGATTTTACCATCTATCAATTGCCACGGGTCGCGCTGCGTGAGTGGTCCCAATTTCTGCAAAATGAACCCTTTAAGCGGGTCCTGGCCAGTCAGGCTTCGGTATACGGCCGTCAGTTGGCCGACGACAAACATGCGTTTTATCAGCATTGCTGGCAACATGATCTGCCGACACCACAACTCACTTGTCTGCTGTGTGCCCCGGACAGCGAACAGCAGCAAGGCACACCTTTGCTGCATTCGGCAGACCAACTTTGCCAGTTCTTGCCGGATGGCCAGTACTTCGTCAAGCCACAACGCGGCTCCCATGGCCAGCATGCATTTGCTTTTGTCCGCCAAGGCGATGTTGTGATCACCGCGCAAGGGCGCAGCAGAATTCAAAGTTTTGCTCATCGGGTCTTTCAGCTGGTCCGCAGCGGTATTCCACTAATAGTGCAGCCACAACTGGTCAATCATCCCAGCATCCGTCAACTGACAGGCTCACCCCACCTGTCCACGATTCGGGTGGTCACAGCGATGGAGCAGGGAGAGATCCGCGCTATTGGCTCATTTTTCCGGATCATCAACGGCAACAATCAAACTGACAGCTTCTGCCATGGCAGCAGCGGCAATCTTATTGCAGCGGTTGATGTCAATGAAGGGCGGTTAATGTCGACGAAAATTGTCTGCAACAAAACCTGGCCTGTGATGGCAGAAATCAGTCAGCACCCGCTGACTGGTATCACCTTGCAAAATTTTATGTTGCCGCGCTGGCAGGAAGTGCTGGCAACGGTCTTTGCCGCGCACAAAACCATGCCTTTTCTGAAAACTATTGGCTGGGATGTTGCTGTCAGTGCCGACATGGTCTGGGTTGTCGAGGCCAACTGGCGTTATGACATTGATGCACTTCAGGCCGCGCATACCAAAGGTTTTGCCGCGGCAATAACACCTTTTTATGCGGTCAGAACCTGAGACTATCAACAAACCGGTGTGGCGGCCCGTTACCGGTTATTGCACCTTCACATGCGCCGGTAGCAACGGATTTTCCAGCATGATGCGGGTCCGTTTTTCCAGCTGCAGCCGCTGTAACGTGGCACCGAAATAACGCTCGAACAGCTGGTCGAAACTGCCGTCCTGTTCCGCTTGTTGTAGGCCTTGCAGCAATGCGTCTGCCAGCGCAGTGTTGTCTTTGGCGACGTAAAACCAGGTGGCGGTTGGGTAAACCAGCAGCAGATGCGGATCAATCATCAGCGCCGGGTTTGGGTGGTTGCGCAGTTCCTGCTCGATTTCCAGCACGGACAACGGGAAATAGTCGATCCGGCCCCGTTGTAGCATGCCATACAACCCATTGCCGTCACTGCTGGTGGCAACGAGCAG
>JAIXSW010000073.1 GCA_027484495.1 Gammaproteobacteria bacterium | reverse complement strand
TCGTGCACGGTGATATCAAACCGTCCAATCTGGTGTATGACGAACTCAGTGGCCAAATCAGTCTGGTCGATTGGGGCAGTTCAGTATTTGCCCAGACTGACGAGCAGGGGACTTACCTGAGTAATAACGTGATGGCGCTAATGTCCGCCGATTTACAAAATTCCAATGCCAGGCTTGGCGATGTGTACTTTATTGGAGCCGAACAACGTGCCGGCGCTTTATCCAGCCCACGTTTTGATGAGCAGGGTGTGGCAGGAACATTGTATGCGCTGGCCTCTGGTCAGGGCTGTCGGTTTGGCCGCAAAGCGATCCCGGCGCGCAGTCTCGGGCTTCCCAACGAGTTTGCCACGATGCTCGACAGTCTGCTGGCGGACGACCCCGGTCTACGCGCCCAGGCCGGTGATTATTTCCTTAAAGCGATGCCGCGCTTAGCTCATCTGGTGTTACCGGACCTGACATTGTTTGATGACAGCCCGCAGCTGCCGTTTGGCATCAATGCGCAAAGCCGTGAACTGGATACAGTGGTGTATTCGTCGCGCAAGTCATTTTTGCGCGAACACAGTGAAGAAGATGGCATTCAGTACGTCGACGATGTGCAGCTGGAGCGCTATTACAAAAACTACCTTGAGGGCATGGGTGAAACCGAAAAAGCCTTTGTCGCGGCGGTCAGCCGGCTCGGCCGGTATCCGGTGGTGGGCGGCCTCGCGATCCACTGGCAGGCACAGGGCGTCTACGTCGATTGTCATTTTCATTTGTATCAGCAGGCGCTGACAGAAGCCTTTACGCTAGCGCTGAATAACGTGGTGACGCTGGCCCGCGCTATTGCGAAAGTCGGTACTTTTAAGGCCTGTTTGTTTGATGCGCGCCAAACCATCCACCTGGCGCGGGAACAGGCTGAGGATGCCTTTACAGTGCCGGCCGGTTTACATATCCCGTATGAAGTGAAAGCGGTCAGCAATGCTGAACTTAGCAGCAAACAACATTCTTATTTTGAAGACGGCAAAGATCCGGATGAACAGCTGGTGCTGCCAGATGCCATCATGGACGACCTGGCGCAGCTGAACCTGATCCGCCACACCGGTTGTATTATTTTTGAAGTCACTGCGTTTTATATGAAAATACACAGTTATTTTCACTTGCTTGATGCCGACGCCGAAGTGCAGTTCGCCCGGTTATTGGCAAATATTGTCAGTAAAATTCCGTTGATCCGAGGCGATGGTGTCGGTGGTTTTATGAAATTGCCGCAAAAGGCCACACGCAAATTTAGTCATCAGCTGGTTGTGCCAACCTGTGTCTATCCGGCCAATCCATATGCTGCCCGCTAATTGCGCACAGTAGTCTGAGCAGGCCGTCGCACTTGCAGCAGAGCGTCCGGCTGGTATATCAGCGAATGATGAAATAAAACTGCAGTATCGCGGGCGTTTTGCTATGGTTTTAACAGCCATAAACGGACAGAAGGCAGTATTGTGGACAAAGCACACTGGCAGCAGCAAATCGATATTTTGCAGGCGATCGCCGATCATTCCGGCGCGGTGATTGGGGCAAAAGATTTGGCCGGGCATTATCTGTATGTCAATCAGCAGTACAGTCGTTTATTCAGTCGACCGATAGAGGATTTTATCGGCAAAACGGATGCCGAGCTGTTTAGCGCAGAAACGGCGTTGCAATTTCGCCGTGCCGACCAACTGGCACAACAGTCGACCGCCGCGATCAGCGTCGAAGAGCGGGTTGAAGTGGACGGTATAGCGCTGGAGTTTTTGTCGTTGAAATTTCCCATTCGCGACCAACAAGGGCAGCTGTTTGCGACCGGGTTGGTGGCCGCCGACATCAGCAAATTAAAGGAATTACAACGCCAGCTGCAAAGCCTGGCAGACCATGATCCGCTCACCAAGTGTTACAACCGCCGCCGCATTCTGGAAATTGCTGAAGTCCATTTAAAAAAGGCCCGCCGCTATCAGCAGGATTTCAGCATTTTGTTATTTGATCTGGACCATTTTAAGCACATCAATGATGTCTATGGTCACGCCATCGGCGATCAGGTGTTGATTGGTTTTGCTGAGCGGGTGCAATCAGAGCTGAGAAAACCGGATGACTTTGGCCGGATCGGTGGTGAAGAGTTCATTGCGTTACTGCCCGATACCAATGCTCATTCAGCGCTCGCGCTGGCGGAGCGGATCCGGCTCAAAATTGCTGATTGGCAGTTCGCCGCGTTAAAAGGCACACGTCTGACTACCTGCATTGGCATTGCTGAGTTTTCCTTGCAGCTACAACGGATGGACGAGTTATCCGCCGCCGCCGACCACGCCTTGTATCAGGCCAAAGCGCAAGGCCGTAATTGTGTACGGATGTATTGAGCCGGCTTCCCTGTTTGAACGACAGATAAAAGCAGGTAACATGAAATCAGCAAAATAAACCGCGGAACTCGCCATACCGAGTCGCAAAAAAGAGTCGTTGCATGGTCAGAGTGTTGTGTTGGTTGATGGTGTTTGGTTTGTTTATGCCGGTATTGGCCGCCACAGTAGCGCCTGATCCACATAGTTTTGCCAATTTTCAGCAAGTGCGGACCCGTCATCTGGTGTTAGATTTAGCGGTTGATTTTACCCGCCAACAGCTGACCGGTTATGCGGAACATCAACTGGAAAGACTGGATCCAACCATAAACCGCCTGGTGCTGGACAGCCGTAACCTGAAGATCACCACAGTGACGTTCACCAATGATGGCGTGCACTGGCAAAAAGCGGCCTATTTACTCGGTATTGAAGATGCGCTGAAAGGCCAGCCACTGACCATTCAATTGGATACCGCTACCAAAGCCGTCCGGGTCTATTATCAGACGACACCGCAGGCCAATGGCTTGCAGTGGCTGACCGCGGCGCAATCGAGCGAAAAAAAGCAGCCGTTTTTATTTTCCCAGTCACAGCCGATCCATGCACGCAGCTGGATCCCGCTGCAAGATACACCTGCTAACCGCATCACCTATCAGGCTCACATCAAAACACCGCCAGAGTTATTGGCAGTGATGAGCGCCGATAACAGCGCCAACAGCAGCAGAAACGGTGACTATAAATTCGACATGCCACAACCGGTGCCGTCTTATCTGATTGCGCTGGCTGTTGGTGATTTGCATTTTAAAGCCATGTCGGCCGATACCGGCGTCTATGCCGAGAAACTTTGGCTGGACCGGGCGACAGCGGAATTCTCAGACACGCAAAAGATGATGGATGCGGCGAACCAGCTGTTTGGCAAATATCCGTGGAAACGTTACGACTTGTTGGTATTGCCTTCGAGTTTTCCATTTGGTGGTATGGAAAATCCGCGACTGTCATTCGTGACACCGACCATCATCACCGGCGATAAAAGTCTGATCAGTCTGGTGGCGCATGAACTGGCGCATTCCTGGAGCGGTAATTTAGTCACTAATGCCAGCTGGAACGACGTCTGGCTCAATGAAGGTTTCACCAATTACGTTGAAAACCGCATCATGCAACAGGTGTACGGCCAGCCAAGGGCGGATATGGAGTTGCTGCTCAATGTCCGAGCGTTACGCAATTTGCTGACGCATCAGGCGCCGGCAGATTCGCGCTTACAGGCTGATTACAGCGGCCGTGACCCGGAAGAAGCCTTTCAACAAATTCCTTATGTCAAAGGCCAGCTCCTGTTATTAACGTTGGCCCAACATTTCGGTCAGGCAAAGTTTGATCAGTTTCTGCGCGAATATTTTGCTCATTTTGCATTCCAGTCGATCCACACTGGATCTTTTGTCCAATACTTTCAGCAACAACTGAATAGCAAACAAAGTTTTAGCGAACAGTCTCTGCAGCGCTGGTTAAACGCTCCGGGTTTACCGGACGAATTGGCGCTGCCTGCGTCTGACGCTTTTGCCCGCGTGAGTGCGGCACAGCAACAATGGCTGGCGGGCAAGGCTGGCTTGCGTTTGTTGCCGACTGCCGAATGGTCTGTGCATGAGTGGCTGCATTTTATTGACCTGCTGCCACGCGAATTGACCGAACAACAGCTGAACGAACTGGATATGGTTTTTTCACTGTCGCAAAGCAGCAATGCTGAAGTGTTTACCGCTTGGGCTCAATTGGTGATCCCACTGAATTACCAACCGATTATTCAGCCACTTCGCCAGTTCCTGCTGTCCGTCGGCCGGCAAAAATTCATTATTCCGCTGTACAGCGAACTGAAAGCCAATCCGCAGTGGCGCAGCTGGGCCCGCCAGGTCTATCGCGAAGCGCGCCCGGGTTATCATCCGTTGGCGCAGCAGCAGCTGGACAAATTAGCGCTTTGACATTTTGTCACAGTCTGGCGACTGTGCTGGCTGCTATGCTGACCCCAGTCCGGCCAAAAGCCATGAGGTAACAGGAGTTTTGTGATGAAATTGAGTCAGATGATGGTGTTGTGTGCAGCACTGGGGCAGTCGGTGTACGCGGCTGAAGCCGATTTTGTTCTGGTTAATGGCAGCGGCGCTGTCGCTGTAACGCCAACCCAAGCCCGGCTGACGTTGGTCTTTTCCGCCCAACAGGCTGATGTGGCTGCCGGTAAACAAGCGGTAGATGCGCAAAGCGCGGCATTTGCCGCATTACTGAGCAAACATCAGATTAAAGCCAGCGATGTGAATAATGCGCCATTGGTAGTGTATCCGGAGCAACGGGAACAAAAACTTGACCAGTTCCGCATTGAACGCAGCACCACTGTATTGATCCGGGATTTGGCGTTGTATCCGGTATTGCTGGAAGGCGCGGCAAAATTAGGCGTTAGTCAGATCCAGCCGGTAGAGCTGCAAACGGCAGACAGCGAACAGTATTATACCGAGGCGCTGCAGCAGGCATTTCAGGCCGCGAAAGCCAAAGCATTACAATTGGCCGCACTGAGTGGCCGCAAACTTGGCAAAGTCAATCAGCTGCATGAGCAGTCCAGTGCACCGGGTCCGAGATTCAAAGGGATGATGATGGCAGCGGATTCAATGCCGGTCAGTTTTGGTCAGCAACAGATCCGTGCTGACGTGCAGGTCCAGTTTGAACTGATAAATCCCTGAGAAATGTTCTGCCTAAAGGTTTAATTTTTCGGACAAACCAAGTATGGTAGGGGCCTTGAGTTAATAACCCGTCCAGACCTGATGTTTGCTGAAAAACTAGCCTTTTATGACACGCTCACGGCTCAATGTGCAGCTTTAATCTCCGACGAGACCGATTTTATCGCCAACCTCGCCAATATCAGCGCTTTATTATTTATGGAAATGCCGGACCTGAACTGGGCCGGTTTTTATTTATTAAGACAACAGCAGTTGGTGTTAGGCCCGTTTCAGGGCAAACCAGCCTGCGTGCGGATCGATATTGGTAAAGGCGTGTGCGGCACTGCGGTGGCTACCGGTGAAGTGCAGCTGGTAAAAGATGTGCACGAATTCCCAGGGCATATTGCCTGTGATGCGGCCAGTAATTCTGAGATCGTTTTTCCGCTGCGTTTACGTGGTGAGATCATTGGGGTACTGGATATTGATAGTCCGTCGCTGGCCAGATTTGATCAGCAGGACCAGCTGGGCCTTGCCAAAATAGTGGCTGCTTTGGAGCAACGTTTGGAACAAACTTTATGAAAGACTGGTTGTCTGTCCAGGATTATTTGTACGATGTCCGGGATGTGGGTGACTGGGAAGGTGAAGAAGAACTGGTCGCCGACCGGATCAATACCATTTATCATGCGATCTGGCCGTTAATTCCAGATGAAGCAGATGTTGCATTGATCGATCGGCTGATGCGGGATGTCTGGGACCAGCTGCGCGGAAGCGAAGTGATGGTCGAAGCAGACGAGGATGAACTGGTGGATTGGGCAGTGAACCACAGCCGGCAGTTTATAGAACAATATGGCGCGCCATCTGATGACGAAGATGAAGATGATGATGACGACGCCGAAGATGTCATTGATGAAGAAGAGTATTAAACCATGACCAGTCAAGTCGAAGTCCAAGCCAAACCGCACAATGTTAAAGAAGTTGTGGCACTCCTGGCCGAACAATTTCCGTTGTGTTTTAGTCTGACTGGTCCGGCAAAGCCGCTGAAAGTCGGTATTTTTCAAGATCTTGCAGAAAAACTGCAAGAAAACCCACTGATTAGCAAAACGATGTTGCGTCAGGCGCTTCGCGTCTATACCAGCAGCTGGCGTTATCTCGAAGCGGTGAAAGAAGGCGTCTGCCGTGTTGATTTAGACGGTACTGACGGTGCCGTGATTGATGCCAGTCAGGCTGAGCATGCTGCCGCCACGCTGAGCGAAAGCAAAGCCAAAGCGCAGGAAGCGCGTAAAGCGCGTCAGGCCGCTGAGCGTGCCAAAGCAAAAGCTGCAGCCATTGCAGCAGGCACAGCGACTCCGGCCAAACCTGCTGGCGAAGGCAAACCAGCAAAACCTGCTTACAAAAAAACTGAGCGCAAATCTGACGGTCGCGTGGCGAAAGCCGCTAATCTGACATCAAAACCTGTCGCAGAACCGGTAAAAGCGCCGGCAGTTGAACTCAAAGCGATGGAAGAAGGTCAGTTAGTGGTAGGCGGTAAGGTGCTGGTTAAATTTGGTGCCAACCCAATCGCCGCCACTGTCGTAGAGTTAGCTAAACAAGACGTTATTGTGCAGCTGGCTTCAGGCATGATTGTCAAAACCCAGCGTGGAAGTTTATTTCAGGCTTAACACAAAGAGTGTCCGATGAGAAAATTATCAGGTATTGCCGCAGGTTTGTTTTTGGCGTTCAGTGGCGCCACTATTGCTGCACCGGTCGCGGAGAAAGTCACGCTGCCGGAACTGTCTCAGCTTGACCAACATTTTACTGCCAGTAAACGTATAGCGGCGATCCTGACCCGCGGGCATTATCTGCCGGTGCAGATTGACGACAAACTGTCAGCAAAAGTGTTCGACCAGTATCTGGATAGTCTGGATTATTTTCACAATGTGATGCTCAAATCGGACGTAGCGACGTTCGAGCAATACAAATTTCAGTTCGATGATGCCATTGCCAAAGGCCAGTTTGACTTTGCATATCAGATGTTTAATCTGAGTCTGCAGCGCCGGGCTGAGCGTTTTGATTACGCCTTATCAGTACTTGATAAAGGCTTTGATTTTAATACTGAAGATGCCTACGAATATGAACGCGAAGACGCTGCCTGGCCGGAAACTGCAGAGCAGCTGAATGAGCTGTGGCGGCAACGCGTTAAGTTCGATGCGTTAAATCTGAAACTTGCAGGTAAAAAACCTGAAGAAATCAAAGATATCCTGACTAAGCGTTATAAATCGGCGAAAAAACGTCTGGCGCAGACGGAAAGCGAAGACGTGTTTCAGCTGGTGATGAATGCTTATGCACGGTCGATTGAAGCCCACACCTATTATTTGTCTCCGCGTAATACCGATCGCTTCCAACAGGAAATGAATCTGTCGCTGGAAGGGATTGGTGCGGTGTTACAGGCAGACGATGATTACACTGTGATCTCCAGTCTGGTACCGGGTGGCCCGGCTGATTTGACCAAAAAGCTCAAACCCAAAGACAAAATTGTCGGCGTGGCCCAGGGCAATGACGAGTTTGTCGATATCGTTGGTTGGCGACTGGATGATGTGGTTGATTTGATCAAAGGCCCTAAGGGCTCCAAAGTTCGGTTGCAGGTAATGGCTTCCAGTGACAGCGCTGGCGCGACCCCCCAACTGATTGAAATTGTCCGCGATAAAATCCGTCTGGAAGATCGTGCTGCCAAAGGCGAAGTATTTAAATCGCAGTTGCATCAGAGCGATAAAAAAGTCGGTGTGATTAACATCCCGAGTTTTTATAACAATCTGACCGAAGATGTGCGCAAAGAGATCATCAAACTCAAAGCGGAAAAAATCGACGCGCTGGTCATCGATTTACGCGGTAATGGCGGTGGTTCTTTACCTGAAGCCATTTCATTGAGTGGTTTGTTTTTTGACCGTGGCCCGGTGGTGCAAATCCGCGAAGGCAACGGCCGCATCACCCAAAACGACGACACCGATGGCACGACTTTGTATGATGGGACTTTGACGGTGCTGGTAGACCGTTACAGCGCCTCAGCGTCAGAGATTTTTGCTGCTGCGATGCAGGATTATGGTCGCGCGCTCGTCGTAGGTGAACACACTTTTGGTAAGGGCACAGTGCAGCAGCATCGTGGTCTTGGCCGGATTTATGACACTTTCGATGCTGAGCTGGGCGGATTAAATTACACCATCGCCAAGTTCTACCGCATCAATGGCGGCAGTACACAACATAAAGGTGTAGTGCCGGATATCACCTATCCAACGCCAATCAATCCGGAAGAATGGGGCGAAAGCAAAGAAGAGAATGCATTACCGTGGGATTCCATCGCGCCAGCCAGTTATGCCAGCGTGCCGGATATCAAAGCTGCCTTGCCAATGCTGCAGGAAAAACACCAAAAACGCATTGCCGAGGAAGTTGAGTTCAAATACCTGAATGACGATATTGCCTTGTACAACAAGGAAAAAGATCAGAAAACAGTGTCATTGAATGAAAAAGTCCGGCTGGCGAAAAAAGACAGCGACAGCAAGCGTGAACTGCAGCGCCTGAATGAACGGCTGGCACGGTTAAAGCTGCCGGCGGTAAAATCAGTTGATGACGCACCGGAAGTGCTGGAAAAACTCGATCCATTGCTGGAAGAAACTGTGCTGATCACCGCTGATTTGGTGATGAGCAGCAAAATCGCGAAAAAATAACGCCGCATTGCGTGTGACCACGAACAAAGGACTGCCTGCAGTCCTTTGTTTTTATCTGAGATCCTTCAATAAGAGTATGTTATGACGACTGCAAACGCTGCCGTCCAGCCGCAATGGTCAAGCCGGCTGATGTTTATTATCGCCGCTACAGGCGCGGCCGTGGGCCTTGGTAATATCTGGAAGTTTCCTTACATCATGGGGCAAAACGGCGGTGGTGCCTTCATGCTGATGTATTTGCTTTGTATTTTGCTGATCGGCATTCCGGTGTTGATGGCCGAAGTGATGATTGGCCGGCGTGGCAGACAAAGCCCGGGATTGTCAGTCAAAGCGCTGGCGATTGAAGCCAAAGTGAATCCGCTGTGGCAAATTGCCGGCTGGATGGGACTGGTCGGCGGATTTTTAATTCTGTCGTTTTATTCCGTGATCGCCGGCTGGGCGTTCGCTTATGTCAGTAAGGCGGCGCAAAACAGCTTTGCCGGCCAAAACGCCGCTGACATTGGTGCCATGTTTGGCCAGTTTTCTGCAGACCTGCCAAGCCTGTTGTTCTGGACCACGTTAGTTATAGTTCTGACCTGTGTCGTGGTGGCCCGAGGTGTCAAACAAGGGCTGGAGCAAGTGATCCGCTGGATGATGCCGGCTTTGTATGTCTTGTTAATAGGTCTCGCGGTTTATGCCGGCATGACCGGTGATTTTGCCAAAGCCCTGCACTTTATGTTCGCACCGGATTTCAGCAAATTGTCGGTTTCCGGCATGTTGATTGCTCTGGGCCATGCGTTTTTTACTTTAAGTCTGGCTTCCGGCGTCATGATCACTTATGGCGCATATATGCCAGGCAGAGTGTCGATTGCGCGCACGTCGATTTGGATTGCACTGGCAGATACCTCCGTTGCGCTGATCGCGGCGATGGTGATTTATCCTATTGTATTTGCACAGAATCTTGACGCTGGGCAGGGGCCTGGACTGATTTTTGTCACTTTGCCGGTGGCCTTTGGCCAGATGCCGGGTGGCCAGCTGGTTGGCACCTTATTTTTTGTGATGCTGGTATTTGCTGCATTTACCTCGACCATTGCGATGATTGAATCGGTGGTGGCCTGGCTGACTCAATCCAAAGGCTTCAGTCGGATCCGGGCCTGTGTGGTTTCCGGTACGGTGCTGTGGTGTTTAAGCCTGTTGACTGTTTTTAGTTTCAGTGGCGCCAGCTGGACTCAATGGCATTTTCATTTTGTCGGCAAAGAAGTGCACAACCTGTTTGAAATCATTGACCATCTGACCTCAGACATCATGCTGCCGCTCGGTGGGCTCGCCATAGCTATTTTTGCCGGCTGGAAAGTGCAGCAACACGCCAGCCGGGAAGAGTTGAATACATCGCCGGTTGCTTATAGTATCTGGCTGTTCTGTATCCGCTGGTTCACCCCAGTGGCGATCGTTGCCGTGTTTCTGAATCTGACCGGTGTACTCTGATAAAAAAACAAAAGCCCGCCTGACGGGCTACAAAACCAATAATAAAGCAAACAATAGAGCAATAAATGACAACATCAACAACTCCAAAAGCGCCCAGTATGCTGGACGCGCTGCTCCCGCTTGGCGCGCTGATTTTTTTGCTGAGCTTATCTGTTTACCTGTACGGCAGTGACTCATCATTTGGTCCAAACCAGATGGCATTATTTGTCGCTGCCGCTATCGCCGTGCTGATTGGCCTGAAAAATGGCTTCGGCTGGGAAGAAATGGAACAGGCAATGATCCGGGGGATCGCGTTGTCTCTCGGCGCTGTGCTGATTCTGTTTTCGGTTGGTGCGCTGATCGGCACCTGGTTATTGTCCGGTACTGTGCCCGCATTGATTTATTATGGCCTGCAGGTGTTAGATCCAAGCTGGTTCTACGCTGCCACTTGTGTGCTCTGTGCGATTGTGGCACTGGGCATTGGTAGTTCCTGGACCACAGCTGCCACTGTCGGTGTGGCGCTGATTGGGGTGTCGATGGGGCTCGGTTTGTCACCGGTGATCACCGCAGGCGCGATAGTCTCGGGCGCTTATTTTGGTGACAAAATATCGCCACTGTCCGATACCACGAATCTGGCGCCGGCGGTGGCCGGGTCTGATTTATTCTCACACATCCGCCATATGTTATGGACCACAATTCCGAGCCTGATCCTGGCCATATTGTTATTTATCCTGATCGGATTTAACGCCAATGGCGTCGCCAACGTAGAGAAAATCGATCAGATCAGTCGCGATTTACAGCAACACTTTGATATATCTTTGCTGCATCTGTTGCCGATGGTGGTATTGCTGGTGATGGCGGTGAAGAAAGTCCCGGCCTTCCCGACCGTATTTATAGGTGCATTGCTGGGGGGCGTCTGGGCAGTGCTGTTTCAGCAGCCTTTAATTGAGAAAATGGCCGACCAGGCCTATCCAACCGTACTGGCACAATTAAAAGTGGTGTGGACCACTTTACACAGCGGTTTTGTTATTGAAACCGGCAATGTTGAATTAGACAAGCTGCTGAGCGGCGGCGGCATGTCAAAAATGATGAATACGGTTTGGCTGATTATGTCGGCAATGGTATTTGGTTCAGTATTGGAACATACCGGTTTGCTGCGACGGTTTGTGCAGGCGATTTTACGCCGCGCGCACAGCACCGGCTCGCTGATCACCAGTACCATACTGACCTGTATCGCCACCAATATTCTGGCAGCTGATCAATATATGGCGATTGTAATGCCGGGTCGGATGTATAAAGAAGAATTTGAAAAACGGGGTCTGGCGCCGGTCAATTTATCGCGGACTTTAGAAGATGGCGGGACTATTACCAGTGCGCTGATCCCGTGGAATACCTGTGGCGCTTATATGCATGGGGTTTTAGGCGTTAGCCCGCTGGACTATATTTTTTACGCGTTCTTTAATTTGATTAATCCGCTGTTGGCGATTGTTTATGCTTACCTCGGGATTAAAATTCTGCGGCTGACACCGCCGGAGAGCCTGTTGCCCGTTGTGGACAGACCAAAGGCCTGATCCGACAGCCTGCGACTTCGCAGGCTTTTTTATCTGTTGATACGCCACAAATGCTTAGTGTTATTTGTCGCGACTTTTATATACCGGAGTTGTTTATGAGCGCCAATACTGCCAAAAATCGTCTTGATTATCAGCCACCGACTTATGTGATCAGTCAGGTTGAGCTCGAATTTGAGTTGTCACCAGCAGTAACGCGGGTGTTGGCGGTCAGTCAGTTACGCCGTGCTGTAGCCGGGGCTACGAGTCTGTGGCTGGATGGGCAGGATTTGCGCTTGATCTCGTTGACGGTGAATGGCCAGGACTGGACGGCGCGTGAGCAGCGCGCGGATGGTATCTTGCTGCGCGACCTACCTGAGCAGTTTGAACTCTGCATCCGCACTGAGATAAACCCGGCGGCGAATACGGCGCTGGAAGGGCTGTATTTGTCGAATGGCGCTTATTGCACACAATGTGAAGCTGAAGGTTTTCGCCGCATTACGTTTTACCCGGACCGGCCTGATGTCATGGCGGTATTTACCACGCATATTATTGCCGATACGAACCTGCCGTTTTTGTTATCCAACGGCAATCTGATTGCTAAACATCAGCTGGCTGATGGCCGCGTGCGGGTCAGCTGGCATGACCCTTTCCCAAAACCTTGTTACCTGTTTGCGCTGGTCGCCGGTGATTTTGATGAACTGACCGGCAGCTATGTCACTAAAAGCGGCCGCGATGTGGCGCTGAAGTTCTATGTCGATAAAGGCCAGCAACAACAAGCACAATTTGCGTTGGAATCGTTACAACGCGCGATGAAGTTTGATGAAGATGTGTATGGTCTTGAATACGACCTCGATATCTATATGGTCGTTGCGGTCGACTTTTTTAATATGGGCGCGATGGAAAACAAAGGCCTGAATGTGTTTAACAGCAAGTTTGTGCTGGCGGATGCGCAGACTGCGACTGACACCGATTACTTTAATATCGAAAGTATCATCGCCCACGAATATTTCCATAACTGGACCGGTAACCGCGTCACGTGTCGCGACTGGTTCCAGCTCAGTCTAAAAGAAGGCTTGACGGTCTTTCGCGATCAGCAATTCAGTGCGGCGATGGGCTCAGCCACTTTATGCCGCATCGACGCGATTAAAACCATCCGTACCGCGCAGTTTGCGGAAGATGCCGGTCCGATGGCGCATCCAATCCGTCCGGACGTGGTGGAGGAGATGAATAACTTTTACACGGTCACGGTATATGACAAAGGCGCCGAAGTGATCCGCATGCAGCATACGTTGCTGGGCGAAGCAGGTTTTCGCCGCGGCATGGATCTTTACTTTCAGCGTCATGACGGTCAGGCAGTGACCTGTGACGATTTTGTTCAGGCGATGCAGGATGCCAATCAGACTGATCTCAGCGCATTCAAACGCTGGTATAGCCAATCCGGCACACCGGAGCTCAGCGCTATACTAGAAAATACTGCCGGCGGCGTGCGCTTAACCTTGCGCCAGCACACCCCGGCGACAAAAGATCAGACCGACAAGCAGCCGTTATTACTGCCACTGCGTTATGAATTACACGATGGCAAAGGCCAGATACAAAGCGGGCTGCTGCAGTTTGCCAACACAGAACAATCCTTTGATTTTGCCGGTCTGGAATTGCCAGTGATCCCGGTATTGCTGGCTGACTTTAGTGCGCCGGTAAAATTCAGCTACGCCTGGCAGACCGACGAACTGCTGTACCTGAGTCAGCATGCACAGGACGGCGTGGCGCGCTGGGATGCAATGCAGCAACTGTGGTCCGATTTGGTCCGGCGTTCCGTGCATGACGGGGAGCTGGCACCAATTCCGTCAGGGTTGCTGGACGTGTTAGGTCAGCTGGTCCGATCGCCATTGGCGGATTTGGCTTTTACTGCGGAGCTGTTGACCTTGCCGGGCTTTGATACGCTGGCCGAACAGTACGAACAAATTCCGGTTGAGAAGATCCTGCACGCGCTGGAGAGTTATCAGCAGCAACTGGCAACGTTGTTTGCAGCCGACTGGCTGGACTTGTACCAACGTCTGGTGCCTGCGCCTTATCAGTATTCAGAAGGACAAACCGGGCTGCGTGCACTGCGAAATACCGCGCTGCGCTATTTGCTGCGGGTCAAAGACACGCCGGATTTGCTGTGGCAACAGCAATATAACGGTTCAGACAATATGACTGACAAATTGGCGGTATTGCAGGCGCTGGTGCGCGCGGCACATCCACAGGCGTGCCAAATGCTGCAACAGTTTTACCTGCAGCACGGCCACAACGTCCAGTTGTTTGACAAACATTCAGCGTTGCTAGCATCGCTTGCTACGCCTCAAGTTTTTACCATGCTGGATCAGGCTGAACAGCTCGAGCAGTTTGACTGGAAAAATCCGAATCGGGTGCGCGCACTTTATGCGGTGTTTGGTCAGCAGAATCCGGCGATGTTTCATCAGGCAGACGGCGCCGGTTATCAGCGGCTCGCCACTGTTATCGGTAAAGCAGATGCGATCAATCCGCAGCTGGCGTCCCGACTGGTTACGCCACTGTTGTCTTTCAAACGTTTTGCGCCGGCACGCTCAGCGCTGATGCAACAAGCACTGACACAGTTACAGCAACAACAAGGCCTCAGCCCGGATTTGACAGAAAAGCTGAATAAGGCGCTGCATGGCTGAACGGTGTTACCGGTTTCGCCTGCTGCTCAGTGCCGATCAGGTGTTGTCGTATTATCAGGGGCACGTCAAATCTGTCGTGGTGCAGGCCGACAACGGCCTGCGCATCCAATTGGATTTAGTGCATTTTCGGCGCTTTTTTCAGCATTCTGGTCTGGATGGTCGTTTTGAGCTGTTAACCGATGCTAAAGGGAAGTTTAAAGCACTGCACAAAATAAATTAGAGTGAATACTTTAAACGCTAGATTAAAACATGCACGGCGATTTTGTTGTTTTTAATGTTCTAATTCATGTAGTTAAGCGAATTCTCAGCAACTGGTCAGTCTTCAGTTAAACTGATAGGGAGAGGGATGTGTCGTTGGCAAGGTTATAACGGCAAAAACTAAAGACAAATCAACAGATTTACCCATCTTATAGCCTTGCGCCCTCCGGAAAATGATGTAATTATTTCTGCTACGTGCGTAGAGATCAGAGCAGTTGATCAAAGCGACCGATTACAAAAACAAAATATACCTGCAGGGACAGGGGGGAGAAACGAACATGAACAAAAGGCCATTAGCCTTCACCAAAAAGCCATTGGTGCTTGGTGTCGCGTCTGCACTGTTAGCCTTGTCTGCAACGTCCATTCAGGCAGCCAGTTTCACACTGGG
Source organism: Gammaproteobacteria bacterium (assembly GCA_027484495.1). GTDB lineage: Bacteria > Pseudomonadota > Gammaproteobacteria > Enterobacterales > Alteromonadaceae > Pararheinheimera. Next base: position 3,257 of record JAIXSW010000073.1, on the reverse strand, counting down.
TGAGGATGTCGAAGTTGTATTTGACTCAACCTTTTCATATGGTGCCAGCTGGCGGGCAGAGGACCGCAACTGGGACACCATCAGTAAAGTCAACCATCCACGTTTTAACTGGACCGGCTACAACGCCGCCACTAACGTCATTTATCCTTCGTCAGAAATTTGGGCTCAGCCGGGTGGCTATTCTTCAAATGGTGATGCCGGTAACCTGAATTACGACAAAGGTGATATTTTCTCTGAGTTGTTTAAAGGCACCCACGAATTATCAATCACCAAAGGCGACTTTGGTCTGTTTACGCGTTTTATGTATTTCTACGATGCTGCCCTGATGGACAATGAGGGGGCTTATACCAATCCGGTGTCCGGCAAACGTGTCGATCCGTGCCTCGATGACGACGCCCGTGATTTAGCCTGTCGTGATGTGCGTTTATTGGACGCTTATGTGTTCGCGAATTTCGCCTTGAACGACGGTGCGAATCCTTTGCAAATCCGTGTAGGTGAGCAGGTGCTGAGCTGGGGTGAAAGTACCCTGATCCAGCACGGTATCAACATCACGCCAATTGACGTCGGTATTGCCTGTCTGCCGGGTGCTGATTTAAAAGAAGCTTACATTCCGGTTGGTATGGCTTGGGCATCTTTAGGTATTACCGAGCAATTATCCGCAGAAGTGTTCTACCAGTACGATTGGCAAAACAGTTACCTGCCAGTGCCAGGTACCTATTTCTCTACCAATGATTTTGCCGGCAAAGGCGGTTACAACCAGAACATTCAGCTCGGTTTTGCCGGTAACCCGGATTTGGATCTGAGCACATTACTGGCCGGTTTAAACGGTATCGGTAACGGTGTAAAAGCTGCGATGGCGGTGTTGCAAAACCCAGCCGCAACTGCAGCACAAAAAGCGGCGGCACAGACCAGCCTTGGCCAGTTGTCGAGCGCCTACCTGGCCTATCCAACCAAAGTCACGCTGCGGCCAAAAGGCGATGCCGGTGAAATTGAACCCAGCGATTCAGGTCAATATGGTCTGAAACTGGAGTACTTCTCTCCAGAGCTGAACGATACCGAGTTTGCTCTGTACCACATGAATTACCATAGCCGTACACCGGTGATTTCAGGTATCGCTTCTGATTTCCGTACTGCAGCGATCCAAACAGACATTGCCTACATGGCAGCCAATACGCTGACTGCTGACAATGTTGGCAATCTCAAAGCAGTGTCTAAAGGTCTGATTGAATATCCGGAAGACATCAAGCTGTATGGTTTCAGCTTCAACACCACGCTGGAAGGCACTTCTATCGCTGGTGAATTGGCCTATCGCCAGGATGAACCGCTGCAAATCGATGACGTAGAAATTCTGTACGCCGGTATGCCGGAACAGCTGGCAAACGCCGGCATCCGTCCGGATTTAGCCGGTATTTCACAAATCGGTCGCTTTAATGGCAAGAAAGTTCAGCCAGGTCAGTTTGCGCAAGGTTATGTGCTGAGCGATACGATGCAGGCGCAGTTAACAGTGAGCCACCTGGGTGGGGCGGTACTAAAGACTGATAACTTCACTGTATTGGCCGAAATCGGTGGTATCGATATCAAAGATATGCCCGACGAGGATGTGTTACGTCTGAATGGTCCAAACACTGATCGCAGCGGCTATCCATTGATGGGTACCAATGCGCAAGGCCAGCTGATCCTGAAAACCGGTCTGCACACAGGCGTTTCAAATGGCGCGGAAACCAACCCGTTCCCGACGAAATCTGCCTGGGGTTACCGTTTAGTGGCTATCGCCAACTACAACAACGTGATGGCAGGCGTCAACCTGACGCAACGTCTGACATTCTCCCATGACGTCAACGGCATCACACCAGATCCGTTGTTCATGTTCTCCGAAGATAAAAAAGCGCTGAGTTATTCGCTGGCGTTTGATTATCTGAACGCATGGTCGGCGGAATTGTCTTACAACGCGTTCTTTGATGGCGTCGGCACCACCAACAATACTGAAGACCGTGATTTCGTGTCTTTTAACATCAAATACTCTTTATAAGAAGGGACGAGAAGAATTATGAAAAAACTCACCCTGTTGTCCAGCGCTATTGCGCTGGTCCTGAGCGCCGGCGCACTGGCTAAAATCAGTCCTGATCAAGTTGCCCGTTTAGGCGCAGATTTAACGCCGCTTGGTGCTGAAAAAGCCGGCAATAAGGATGGCTCAATTCCGGCATGGGAAGGCGGTATTACTGCGGCACCTGCCGGTTACAAACCAGGCGACCATCACCAGGATCCATTTGCTGGTGATAAAGTCTTGTTTACTATCGATAAATCTAATCTGGCAAAGTACAAAGATTCGTTGTCACCGGGTCAGCTTGCGTTGTTTGACCTGTATCCAACCTACAAAATGAATGTGTACCAGACTCGTCGTACTGCGTCTTACCCACAGTATGTTTATGATGCGACGAAAGACATCGCTGGTAAAGCCGAGTTAGTGCAGGGCGGTAACGGTATTATTAACGCAGCGATTGGTATTCCATTTCCAATTCCGGCTAATGGCCTCGAAGCGTTCTGGAACCACACCGTGCGTTACCGTGGTGTTGCTGCAACGCGTAATGGTGGCCAGGCAGCGCCTACAGCGACAGGCGACTACACGCTGATCGGTTTTGATGAACAAATCATGTTCAAATATTCTGATAAAGCGGCAACTGCACAAGCATTACAAGCTGAAAATATCCTGTTTCGTTTCAAACAAAGCGTGACCACGCCGGCACGTTTAGCCGGTACTGCGCTGTTAGTGCACGAAACAATGGACCAGGTAGCAACGCCTCGTCAGGCCTGGACATATAACACAGGTCAGCGTCGTGTGCGCCGTGCACCAAACGTGGCTTATGATGCACCAGGTACAGCATCAGATGGTCTGCGTACCACTGACGATTTTGATATGTTTAACGGCTCACCAGATCGCTATAACTGGAAATTGGTCGGCAAAAAAGAACTGTATATCCCGTACAACAGCTACAAATTGCACAGTAAAGACACGAAATATGCTGATCTGTTAAAACCAGGGCATATTAATCCGGAATACGTGCGCTGGGAAAAACACCGTGTTTGGCAGGTTGAAGCGCAATTAAAAGATGGCATGCGCCATGTATATGGCAAACGTGTGTTCTTTATTGACGAAGACAGCTGGCAAATCCATGTGGCAGATTTGTACGATGCGCGTGGCGAACTGTATCGCGTCGCAGTGGCACACGGTCTGAACTACTATGAAGTGCCAACGCACT
>JAIXSW010000344.1 GCA_027484495.1 Gammaproteobacteria bacterium | reverse complement strand
GCGCTGCACACCGAAGTTCGCAAGAACATGGAGCGCGAGCTGAACCAAGCCATCAAAGGCAAAGTGAAAGAGCAAGTGATCAAAGGTTTATTGGCAAACCATGAACTGGACGTGCCACAAGCTCTGATCGACAGCGAAGTGGAAGTACTGCGTCGTCAGGCTCTGCAACGTTTCGGCCAGAACATGAATGCGAAGAACCTGCCTGAGCTGCCAGCTGCATTGTTCACTGAACAAGCCCGTGACCGCGTCAAAGTAGGTCTGTTACTGGGTGAAGTGATCAAAACCAACAACCTGCAGGTTGATGACAGCCGCGTACAGGCGCTGATTGAAACTGTTGCTTCAGCTTACGAAGATCCAAAAGAAGTGGTGCAATACTACAACAGCAACAAAGAGCTGCTGCAAGGTATGCGCAACGTCGCACTGGAAGAACAAGCCATTGATCTGGTGCTGGCAAAAGCCAAAGTCACTGAACAAGCGGCGAAGTTCGACGAAATTATGAATCCGGCTGCTGCGAACTAAGATTGACTTTAGTCAGGGCGACAGCTTTAATGGCCTGAGCAGCAGTGTTCAGGCCATTTTCATTTGTGCTGCCGCATTTCAGGGAATCAGTTATGGTGTCAACACCTCATATGAATGAATTAGTTAACGCGTTAGTCCCCATCGTCATCGAGCAAACCGCCAAAGGTGAGCGTTCTTTTGACATTTACTCCCGTCTGCTTAAAGAACGGGTTATTTTCCTGACTGGCCAGGTTGAAGACCATATGGCCAATTTGATCGTGGCGCAGTTGCTGTTCCTCGAATCAGAAAATCCGGAAAAAGACATCTACATCTATATCAACTCGCCAGGTGGCTCCGTCACCGCTGGCCTCGCCATTTACGACACGATGCGGTATATCAAATGTGATATCGCCACCGTCTGTGTTGGCCAGGCAGCCAGTATGGGCGCGTTCCTGTTATCAGGTGGCACCAAAGGCAAACGCTATGTTCTGCCGAACGCGCGTGTGATGATCCATCAGCCGTTGGGTGGTTTCCAGGGCCAGGCAACCGATTTTGAGATCCATGCCCGCGAGATCCTGACAATCAAAGAAAAACTGAATCGTCTGATGGCCGAGCATTGTGGCAAGACGCTGGAAGAAGTGGTGCGTGATACCGAGCGTGATAATTTCTTAAGCGCGCAACAAGCGGTGGATTATGGTCTGGTTGACCAGATCCTGACCAAACGCGAAGCCAAATAGGCTTAGTTTTAAGCACAGATTGAATAAAAGTGACGTGAAAGCGTCGCTTTGGGAAGAATGAGGTAGTTCCATGTCTGATCACCGCACTGACGGCGAGAAGAGCAACAAGTTGCTGTATTGCTCTTTCTGTGGCAAATCGCAACATGAAGTGCGCAAGTTGATCGCAGGTCCGCAGGTGTATATCTGTGATGAATGCGTTGACCTGTGCAACGACATTATTCGTGAAGAAATCAAAGACATTTCGCCAAAACGCGATGGTAATAAACTGCCTACGCCGAAAGAGATCCGCAACCACCTTGATGATTATGTTATCGGTCAGGAACATGCGAAGAAAGTTCTGGCGGTCGCAGTCTATAACCATTACAAACGGTTACGCACTGTCGGGCAAAAACAGGATGTTGAACTAGGTAAGTCAAACATTCTGCTGATTGGCCCAACTGGTAGCGGTAAAACATTGCTTGCCGAGACTTTGGCTCGTCTGCTGGATGTGCCATTTACCATGGCCGATGCCACCACATTAACCGAAGCAGGTTATGTCGGTGAAGACGTCGAAAACATCATCCAGAAATTGCTGCAAAAATGCGATTACGATGTCGAAAAAGCCCAGCGCGGTATTGTTTATATTGATGAAATCGACAAGATTTCGCGCAAATCTGAGAACCCGTCTATCACCCGCGATGTGTCTGGTGAAGGCGTGCAGCAGGCCCTGTTAAAACTGATTGAAGGCACAGTGGCATCTGTACCGCCGCAAGGTGGCCGCAAACATCCACAGCAGGAATTCCTGCAGGTTGATACGTCAAAGATCCTGTTTATCTGTGGCGGCGCTTTTGCCGGTCTCGATAAAATTATCGAGCAGCGCAGTGCCAAAGGCTCCAGTATTGGCTTTGGCGCGCAAGTGAAGAGCAAAGAATCCACGCGTAGTCTGACGGAGAGTTTCCGCGATGTAGAGCCGGAAGATTTGGTGAAGTTTGGTTTGATCCCGGAGTTTATCGGTCGTCTGCCAGTCGTTGCCACGTTAACTGAGCTGGATCTGGCCGCACTGATGCAAATTCTGAGTCAACCGAAAAATGCGCTGATCAAACAGTTTGGTGCGCTGTTCCAGATGGAAGGCGTTGAACTTGAATTCCGTGAAGATGCGCTGAAAGCGATTGCACAAAAAGCGATGGAGCGTAAAACCGGCGCCCGTGGTCTGCGTTCAATCGTTGAAGGTGTATTGCTGGATACCATGTATGAACTGCCATCGATGCAGGATGTGGCTAAAGTCGTGGTGGACGAGACGGTGATCCGCGGCGAGTCGCAGCCGATCCTGATGTATCAGAACCCGGAAAAAGTCGCAGCTGAGTCACACTAAGCTGCACTTGATACGATGCTTACTGCATCGTTATCCACAGCATTTTACCTGAATTAAAAAAGGAGCTTTGGCTCCTTTTTTTTCCCCCTGATTCAATATCTTGCCGCACATTTAATCAATGGTATGCCATCACAGGCATTTTTTTTGCTGTGGCGTTGAACTGAAGCTTTTGAACCCCATATACTCCTTATCTCACGCCTGCAGTAACTAATTCGAGAGTAATTCTAATGACAGAAGCAACAGTCGAACGTTTGCACATGCCCGTGCTGGCATTACGCGACGTAGTCGTCTATCCGCATATGGTGATCCCATTATTCGTCGGGCGGGCAAAGTCCATCAAGTGCCTGGATGCGGCCATGGACAAAGACAAACAAATTTTTCTGGTGGCGCAGAAAGACGCGACACTAGACGACCCGGCTGAGGCTGATTTGTTTACCGTCGGCACTGTCGCCACGATCCTGCAATTGCTGAAATTGCCAGATGGCACCGTCAAAGTGCTGGTGGAAGGGGGGCGTCGGGCCAAACTGGCGGGCTTCACGGAAACCGATAAAACCTTTATGGCCTATGTCGATGTCATAGCATCACCGGAACTCGATAGCCGCGAGCAGGAAGTTTTCCTGCGTTCCGCGGTGAATCAGTTCGAAGGCTACATCAAACTCAACAAAAAAATTCCACCGGAAGTGCTGACTGCATTATCGGGCATCGATGACGCCGCGCGCCTCGCCGATACGATGGCTGCGCATATGCCGCTGAAAGTCGAGGATAAGCAAAAAGTCCTCGAGATCATCGACGTCACTGAACGCCTCGAATATCTGATGGCGATGATGGAATCGGAGATTGACATCCTGCAAGTCGAACGGCGGATCCGTAGCCGTGTCAAAAAGCAGATGGAAAAAAGCCAGCGCGAGTATTACCTGAATGAGCAGATGAAGGCGATCCAGCGTGAGCTTGGTGAGTTGGATGATGCACCGGACGAATTCGAAGCGATCAGTCGAAAAATCGAAGCGGCACAGATGCCAACGGAAGCAAAAGACAAAGCCAGTGCTGAACTGTCGAAGCTGAAAATGATGTCACCAATGTCCGCAGAAGCCACAGTTGTTCGTTCTTATATTGACTGGCTGACGCAAGTACCTTGGAAATCCCGTTCTAAAGTGAAGAAAAATCTGGCACTGGCCGAAGAGGTTCTGAATGCCGACCATTATGGTCTGGATAAAGTGAAAGAACGCATTCTGGAATATTTGGCAGTACAACAACGTGTGAATAAATTAAAAGGGCCAATTTTGTGTCTGGTTGGTCCACCAGGGGTCGGTAAAACCTCTTTAGGTCAGTCCGTTGCTAAGGCTACTGGCCGCAAATACGTGCGGATGGCGCTGGGTGGCGTGCGGGATGAAGCGGAAATCCGTGGACATCGTCGTACCTACATTGGCTCAATGCCAGGCAAGATCATCCAGAAAATGGCCAAAGTGGGCGTACGCAACCCGCTGTTCCTGCTGGATGAAATCGACAAGATGGCATCCGATTTCCGCGGAGACCCGGCAGCTGCGCTGTTAGAAGTGCTGGACCCGGAACAGAACTCAGCGTTCAGTGATCATTATCTGGAAGTGGATTATGACCTGTCAGATGTGATGTTCTTCGCGACCAGTAACAGTCTGAATATTCCTGAAGCCTTGCTGGATCGGATGGAAGTAATTCGCTTGTCTGGGTATACCGAAGATGAAAAGCTCAATATTGCCAAGCAACATTTAGTCAGCAAACAAATTGAGCGCAATGGGTTGAAAAAAGGTGAGCTGACCGTCGAAGACAGCGCCATCATTGGCATTATCCGCTATTACACGCGGGAAGCTGGTGTGCGTAGTCTCGAGCGTGAGATCTCCAAACTTTGCCGCAAAGCCGTGAAGCAAATACTGTTGAACAAAGCAGTTAAGACAGTACGGATTGGTCAGGATAATCTGGAAGAGTTCCTGGGCGTACAACGTTTCGATTACGGTAAAGCTGAGGACAGTAACCGGATTGGGCAGGTCACAGGCCTGGCCTGGACCTCAGTCGGTGGTGATTTGTTGACGATTGAAGCCGCTGCTGTGGTGGGCAAAGGCAAACTGACGCACACCGGCTCACTGGGCGATGTGATGAAAGAATCCATCCAGGCAGCCATGACGGTAGTCAGAAGCCGGGCGGAAACGTTGCGCATCAACGAAGACTTCTATGAGAAACGCGACATCCATATCCACGTGCCAGAAGGTGCCACACCAAAAGATGGTCCAAGTGCAGGTATAGCGATGGTAACTGCATTGGTGTCCAGCCTGACCGGCAATCCGGTGCGGGCGGATGTGGCCATGACCGGAGAAATCACCTTGCGCGGCGAAGTACTGCCAATTGGCGGCTTAAAAGAGAAGTTGTTGGCAGCGCATCGGGGCGGCATCAAGCGGGTATTGATCCCACATGATAACGTGCGCGACTTAAAAGACATTCCCGATAACGTCAAAGGCGACATCGAAATCTGCCCGGTAAAATGGATAGATGAGGTGCTGGAACTGGCTTTACAGGAGCCGCCAACCGGTATGTCCGTGATCACTGAAGAAAAAAAGAGCACAAGAGCCAAAAAAACCCAAAAAAATCCGGTTTAGGGGCTTTTCAAAAGCTCAGGCTGTGCTAATTTAGGGGCAGTTTCGGTGCAGCCCTTGTAGGACAAGGGCTGGCGAGACACCAAGAATTTTTCAGGACCCTTGGATTTGTGCTTGCAAGCCTGTTTATGGCTTGATATAACAAAAGCCGAACACAAGAATGTACTTTGAATCTGGTTGTAGAAAATAATAACAATTGAAGGGGATGATATTGTGAACAAGTCTCAACTTATCGACAAAATTGCTGCTGGTGCAGACATTTCTAAAGCGGCAGCGGGTCGTTCTCTTGACGCGTTCATCGAAGCCGTTACTGAAGCTTTAAAGGAAGGTGACTCAGTTGCGCTGGTTGGTTTCGGTACTTTCGCAGTACGCGAGCGTGCAGCCCGTACTGGCCGTAACCCACAAACTGGCGAAACGATCCAAATCGCTTCTGCGAAGATCCCTTCTTTCAAGCCAGGCAAAGCGTTAAAAGACAGCGTGAACTAAGAAACGCTGATCCGGCGCGCCGGGTAAGTGATTCGGGCTCAAAGGAACCCGTGCCTGTTGCCACTGTCGCTCAGATGACAATCAACTAAGGTCGTTACAGTTCCTTCACAGCTTCTATAAAAAAGGCGCATCTGATAAGATGCGCTTTTTTTTTAAGCCAGCTATTGCAGCGAAAAGAGATAAATCAAGCATGTTAGAAAAGATCAGAGATGGTTCGCAGGGCATTATTGCTCAGGTCGTGCTGGGCCTCGTTATCCTGACGTTTGCGGTTTCAGGCGTCAGCAGCTACTTCGGTAACAATGCCGACCAACCGGTTGCCGTGGTCAACGGCGAAGAAATCAGCCGGACGAAGTTTGAACAAAGCTATCAGAATGAGCGGGCACGGATGGAACAGCAGTTTGGCGAGATGTTCGCCAGCCTGGCTGCTGATACCAATTACATGAACAATTTCCGTAATCAGGTATTAGAGCGTTTGATCGATGAAACGCTGTTAAAACAACAAAGCACGGTGTTTGGCATCGCGATTAGCGATCAATTTTTAAAAGACGCGCTGGTGAAAATGCCGGAATTTCAGGTTGATGGTGCTTTTAACAACGACCGCTACCTGGCTGTACTACGTCAGAGTAATCTGACTGCCAATCAGCTGCGTGATTTGTTGCGTGAGCAATATAGCCGCAATCAGTTGTTAGTCGGTCTGGCTGGCTCTGATTTTGCCTTACCGGGCGAAATGAAGTCGCTGATGACCTTACAACAGCAAACCCGTGATATTGAATATGCCACGGTGAAAGCCACAGAACTGGCAAAAGACGTCAAGTTTGATGATGCTCAACTCAACACCTGGTATCAGCAGAATCAAGCCCGCTACGCGACGCCAGAACAGCTTTCATTGCAGTACGTTGAGTTGAACGCTGCTGATTTGGCTAAAGACATTCAGGTCAATGATGGCGACATCAGCGCATATTACAATGCCAACCTGAGCCGCTATCAGGGTGAAGAGCGCCGCCGCGTGTCGCACATTCTGCTGGAATCTGCAGAAGACAATGCTGATGTTAAAACCAAAGCTGAAGCTATTCTGAAAGAACTGCAGGGCGGGGCCGATTTTGCGGCGCTGGCGAAGCAGCACTCTGCAGACACAGTGTCTGCAGAAAACGGTGGTGATTTAGATTTCATCACTAAAGGTGTGATGGAGCCAGAGTTTGAAACGGCAGCCTATGCATTAAACAAAGCCGGTGATTTATCGGCGGTGGTCAAAACATCATTCGGTTACCACATCATTAAACTGACTGAAGTTGAAGCAGCCAAAG
>JAIXSW010000350.1 GCA_027484495.1 Gammaproteobacteria bacterium | reverse complement strand
GAATCGGCAACAAACTTGTCAAACATCGCATGTTCAGTCGCGGTGTTTTCACAGCAGGTTGAGCGCTCGATATTACCGGTCGTCGGGTTGTAACGGTGGTAATAGCCCGGCACGATTTTGTCGAATACCGAGTTATCAAACAGGCCAGATGAAGAGGTATGGTTGTACACCACATCCAGCACCACGCGAAGGCCAATGCTGTGCAGCGCCTGATTCATTGCGCGCATTTCTTTGATCCGCGCCACACCTTCCGGCGTCGACGCATAAGAGCCTTCAGGTACGTTGAAGTGCTGCGGATCGTAACCCCAGTTGAAACTGTCGGTACCACGCATTTCACCGGCCAGCGTCTGTGCATTTTCGCCAGAGTTCTGGAAGCCTTTCATCACGTCTTCCAGTTTGGCTGACGCGCTCTGGTTACAGACAGAAGCTTTGCTATTGACCTTACACAGATCCGCCACGGTATTGGTTAAATCAACCCGTTTGCTGGCATCTTCATTGACGGTGGCCATATCGGTCGCCGGCAACAGATGGAAATGGGTTAAACCGGCATCAGCTAAGGCTTTTAAGTGCTTGACTGGCTGCGATTCCATTTCAGTAAAGGCCAGATACTTGCCGCGGTTGGCCGCAGTGACTGTGGTGTCGCGCACCGAGAAATCACGGATGTGGCCTTCATAAATCACCGTATCTTCGACATTGGCTACCACTGGCACTTCATGGCTGTCCCAGTTCGCTGGTTTAGTGTCGGCATCAGCCAGATTGACGAACTGACTGTAACGGCCATTGGTGGCGGTATTCAGTGAGTACGGATCTGTGGCTTCGATAGTTTCTACTTTTTTCGTCAGCGGGTGGTAGACCTGCACTTCGAAGCGGTAGAACTGGCGATCCAACGTGGCTTTGGCACCGCTGTAACTCCAAATGCCGGTATTGGCATCCAGCGTCATCGGATGGGTGGCTGTCACCGCTTTGGTCGCATTAAACACTTTCAGTTTGACACTGCGTGCCGTTGGCGCCCACACCGAGGCTTTGATGTTACTGCCGTCGTATACCAGACCCAGTGTCGCTTCGTTGGCATCGTTCGCCGCTGTGGTATACAGGTCATCCAGCACTTTGCCGGCCTGGACATGCGAGGCGGCTATCAGCTTGTTCGCCGAGTCATAAGACGCCAGCACCAGCTGATTTTTCGCTATGGTTTTGGCTTGTTCTGCGCTCAGGTTCAGCTTGTAAGCCGGCCAGTTCGCCAGATGCGGCACTCGGGCTTTTTGTGCGTCGGTTAAGCTTGTCGGCGTGGCTTCGACAGCTTCACCGTTCACGGTCAGCGTATCCGAATCAATCGCTAAATCGGCGGCAGCTGCATGGTGTAATTTCCACTTGGCCACACCGCCGGCCGGTGCGTTCCACACCAGCGTATTGCGGTCCAGCCAATGCGCAGCGCTGTCACTGATTTGGACGCCAAGTGACACCACAGGGTAGGCAAAGACCGAAGGGACACCAGAGAAAGTCCAGCCCATCCGCGAGAACTTGGCCACATCTTTTGCACCCAGTGGCAGCTTCATATCGCTGCCGCCCAGTTCTTTGCCGGCATCATCAGTGCCAATGTGGATGATAAAGTTACCGCAATCAGTGGCTTTAGTGCCGACGCCTGCTTTGAGGTTCAGTAACCAATAAGCACCATAGTTCGGATCGATGCCGCTGTGCTGCAGACCATTGTCCCAGCTGGCTGCCAGTGAACTGTCCTGATAAGCATTACAGCTTTCATTGTTCCAGGTATGCAGCCGGTAGCCATCATAATTTCGGTCCGCGCGTTTATAGAACAGCACCGCCTGACCCGCACCTGCCATCACTACAGGGGCCGGCGCGGCCGGATCGACACCAATGACACAACTTTCATTGCGGGCATCCGGTACTGTCGGGGCCGGACATTTAATCGGTTTCGGCGCCACACAAGCGGTACCGGCTTCGTTTGGCACTTGCGGCACATTACAGGTCAACAGAGTTTTGCCTGCTGACACCGAGTCGCCGCCGCTGCCGCCACAGGCGGACAGTGTCAGCAGCAGAGCAGCTGTCGCCACCGTCTGCAGCATCGTTTTGATATTCAACATAAATTTATTCTCCATAGAAGCTGCAGCGCCTTACATTGAGTAAGTCACACCGAGGAAATACTGCCGGCCAAAGAACTGGATAGTGCCGGTCTGCGTTTCATCGCCGAAATAGCTTTTGGTCGGTTCGTCGGTGACGTTGTTGACCTGAAACAGCACACTCCACTGGTCGCTGATTTGATACGACGTCTGCATATCGACCACGGTTTCACCGTCGAAATTGACGATCTGCTCGTTCACGGCCACTTGTTCAGACACAAATGGGTCGCGGTAACGCGCACTGACCCGCGCTTCAAAACCTTCGTATTCCCAGAACACAGTGCCGGTAAAGACGTTTTCCGATAAACCCGGCAGGCTGATGTCCACCGTCGAACCGCCGAGGTTGGTTTGCTGCTGAATTTCACTTTCGGTGAAGGAATAGCTGGTGCTGATGCCCAGGCCTTGCCAGACGCCCGGCAGGAACTTGAACACCTGGGTGTAAGCCAGTTCAGCACCGCGGATATAACCGCCTTTGCTGTTGTTGACCGCCGTGGTGTAGCTGCCGTTGGTCACCGGCACCGGTACGCCACTTTCCGGATTGATAATCACGTCCGGCACAAAGAAGCCGGCGCCTTTAAAATCAAACTCAGCAATGGTAAAGGTGCTGATAAATGATTTGATGTTTTTGTAGAACAGCGCACCGACCAATGCGCCTTCGGTTTCAGTGAAATAGCGCTCCCAGGAGATATCGTACTGGTCGGCGTAAAACGGCCGTAAATACGGGTTATTCGAGCTGGACCCAGAAATGATGCCGTCGTTGTTGATATTGGTACTTGTGTCTGAGGCCAGCCGGTTAATCGGCGGCCGTGACATCACACGTGCTGCAGCAAAGCGTAACTGGTCATCGTCCGTCACGCGGAAATTCAGGTTCAGCTGTGGCAAATAGTCGCGGTAGGTTTCACCGAGTACCGCCGGCGCATACTGGTTATTGACCAGACCGGCATCATCTTTGATGTTTTGTGCGCCGAGTTTCGGGTCGCCACCAACGTTTTGCAGCGATGTCGCCGATTGGTCGGTTTCCACCATCCGTACGCCAAAGTTACCGGACAGCGGGATGCTCCACAGGTCGGTATCGATATTCGCCATCAGATAAGCCGACAGCACTTTTTCGTACACTTCACCGCTTTGCAGCATCGACCAACCGGTATCCGGGCCACCGGTGACGCGTTGGCTCGCCAGGACGCCACTGTTGCCAGTGCCCCAGGTTTTCACTGGCTGCGGAATCCCATTCGGGAACCAGGCCGCCAGCGCTTTTTGCTGGTCAATCGCCAGGTAGCTGGGGAAATAACTGAAATCCCCTTTAAAATTCACCACTTGGACCATGTCAGCCGTCAGTTTCAACGGTTTTTGTGAGGCTGAAAACGCGCCGTCATTGCCGTATTCATAGACCGAGCGCTCGTTGCTGTATTCACGGTCGGAATAACGCACACCGGCTTCCAGTGACGCGATCACCGGATTATCCAGCCGCCAGGTTGCGTCTAACCGCACTGCATCGACGCGGTCTTTGTTTTCATAGGGATAAATGCCGTATTTGCTCAGCATCACGCGGTTGATATCAGAAAAGGCAGCGGCCTGATTAAAGCCTAAGTCCGGCAGATTCAGACCGTTCAGTTTGTAAGACAACGACACGTTGTCGTCAAACACTGGCGTCGCAGCGTTGGCATCTTTGGCCACCAATGACCACAGCAAACCGTTACGGAAATCACTTTGCGCACCAGAATGCGATAAATCCAGGTTCAGTTTAATGTTCTCGGTGACATCCCAGTCGGCGTTGACCCCAAAACTTTGCACTTCGTCAAAATCCTGATTGTCGTCGTTGACGATCTCAACCCGGGTAAAGCTTTTTGACGTGCGGTTAAAAGTCCCGCCAATCACCGAATTGCCATTTAAGACTGGATTAGCCACTGCAGTGCTGGCGCCGCCAAGCTTGACGCGAAAACCGCGGGCAAAGGCTTCAGAGTCAAATTT
>JAIXSW010000171.1 GCA_027484495.1 Gammaproteobacteria bacterium | reverse complement strand
TTTGGTTCTGTCACCGCCGTCTATGCGATTAATTTTCTTTGGGCACCGTTACTCGACCGTGTGCGGGTCCCCTATCTGTATCAACGTCTGGGTCAACGCCGCAGTTGGATTTTGTTGTTACAGTTGTGGATCGTGCTGTTCACTGTTGGTATTGCACTGACTAATCCTGCTGCCAGCCTGCTTTGGACATCCATGTTGGCGCTGGCTATCGCCGCGGCAGCGGCCAGCATGGACGTCGCGATAGATGGTTACCGGATTGACATTATTGGTCAGGATCCGTTGAAATTGCCGACCGCAGCTGCGATGGGAGTGGCTGGTTGGTGGACAGGTTATTCCTTACCCGGCTATCTCGCCTTTCATTACGCCGACCGCTTTGGCTGGTCAGTGGTTTATCTCGGCCTGGCATTATTGCTGGCCATACTTGCTGTTGGCACGCTGTGGGTGCGGGAGCCTGAATCTAATCGAGATTTACTGCAACAAAAATCGGCAGAGCGCTACCAGAACAGCCAGACGCATCCGGCACTGCTCTGGCTGCAGGTTACTGTCATGGAGCCTTTTGCAGAATTTATCCGCCGCAATGGCCTGAAGGTCTCAGTCTGTCTGATTGTATTTATTCTGACGTTTAAACTCGGCGAGTCATTTCTCGGCCGGATGTCGATCCAATTTTATCGGGAAGTGGGGTTCAGCAACGAGCAGATCGCCGAGTATTCCAAGCTGATTGGCTGGGGCGCGACAGTCTTTTTCACGCTGCTCGGCAGCTTACTGAATACGCGTTTCGGCGTGTTCAAAGGTCTGGTGATTGGCGGGATCGCGATGGCGGCCAGTAATCTGATGTTCGCATGGTTGGCAAAAGTGGGCCCGGATGAACAGATCCTGTTTTGGACCATTATTCTGGATAACTTCACCACCGCGTTTTCGATTGTCGCTTTTGTTTCATTTTTATCCGCTTTTACCGGCGTTGCTTTTTCTGCCAGTCAATATGCACTGCTAGCCTCAGTCGGTAATTTCGGGCGCACCTCGATGGCTGCATTTGGTGGCAGTCTGGTTGACTGGCTGGACGGCGACTGGTCGATGTTTTTCCTGTTAACGTCGCTGATGGTGATCCCAGCGCTGGGTCTGCTCTGGTATATCATGCATCTGCTTCGGCAGCGTGGACAGCAGATCTGACCAACGGAAAAGCGATGACTCCCAAGTCACTGTATTTTCGCCAGCCACTTGCAGAGCAAGAACTGTTGATCCGGCGTAACGCTAACAGATTGGCGGTTACGCAATCCCGGGCTCACTATACCAAGCGCCCTATAAATAAAAAAAAGCCGCAATCTGCGGCTTTGTATCTCTCAGACGACTCAGTCCTTAAGGCTGAGTCACCTGCCGTAATCCTTCCGCTGGGTCCACTTCCAATGCCTGGCAATACCGGACAAATTCCACGACATCTAAACGACGTTCCTGATTTTCTACCTTACCTATAAAAGAATGTGGTGTGCCCAGTACTTCAGACAGGCTGCGCATGGTGTGTCCCTTATCCTGGCGCTGGCGCTTCAGCCACAAACACAATCTTTTATTCTCGTCAGAAATGACGCTTTTGGTACCTTTCATAACTAAATAGTCTCCCAGCGTTGAACGCTTTTTTTATGTAAAACACTTCCTGCCGAATAAAAATCCAAACCTTATTGGTGTCCCAATAAGCAATAAAAATCGGTTCATTAAACCATAGGATGCGACGAGCGTATAGTTACAACAGTTAAAATTTGTCCGGCTGGTATACGCATAATAAAAATAATGTGATTTATTTTTAAATATCAAAGCGTTAACACAAAACAGACCAAGTTTAGCCGCAATATAGCCACATATTCCGTATGGGAAATATCAGTAATAGGTAATATTTTTGTTATCAAACCAGCTGCATTCTATTATAAGTCGCAGGCAGATGTAACGTTTGGTGAAATAATCGGCGGGAAAAACGGGGAGGACAGACCAGCCAGCAACGCGCCAGCTGGTGATTTGGACCATTAAACTGAGAAACTGGAACCACATCCACAAGTTGTCGTGGCATTTGGGTTTTGTACGGTGAAGCGGCTGCCCTGTAAGCCATCGGTATAATCAACGACACCGCCCATCAGATATTGCAGGCTCATTGGGTCAACGACCATGGTCACGCCATTTTTGTCGATGGTTAAATCACCGTCATTTACTTTTTCATCAAAAGTGAAACCGTACTGGAAACCAGAGCAACCACCGCCAGTGACATAAACCCGCAGTTTTAACGCCGGATTTTCTTCGTCGGTAATTAATGCCAGCACTTTATTGGCGGCAGCGTCGGTAAACTGAATAGGCATCTGGATTTCTGACATAACGACTCCTGACGGGACAGAAAATGGTGACGGATTATCTAATACCTGAGCGTTTTAATCAAGTATTTCACTTTGACCATCCCATGCCAGCTCTTTTTTCAGCAATACAGTGCTGCCACCCTGACCAGAGTTGCTGGTTAGACGGATCTCGAGTTTTTCGGCGGTAAAACCTGCCGGCAACACAAAGTCACCTTCAACTGCCCGAAAGTTCTTAATCAACAACCGTTTAGCTTTAGTATTAAAACCGGCCAGTTTTAATACATCTACTTCCACTACTTTTTTCTTCCGCTTACCTTTGAGTTTGATTTCAATCTGAGCCCGACTTTGCTTTTTCTGCTTGTTTTGCTCAATCAACAGCAAACTGAACTGATAGCGGCCAACAGCACTGCCTTGTTGCAAGCGGAAACTGTCGATCACCAGCGTGCCGCTCTCGGGTACCGGCGCGACAATTTTCTGGTATACCGCTAATTCTTTCTTTAAATCAAACAGTTTCTGTTGATGATCTTTGATGTCTTGCTGTAATAACAGATTGGTGTTTCTCTCGACCGCCAATTCTGTGCTAAGAAAATCACGCTGACGCAAAGCTTCAGCCCGCGCCGTATCAACCTGTTGCAGTTGCAGACCTTGTTGTTGCAAAGCCAGGCTCTGTTGCGCTCGCTCTTGCAGTAAGTGCCAGTTCCCAAAACCCCACCCCAGCAGCAACGCCAGCAAAATCGCCGGCACAAACCACCAGTGTTGGCGGAACCAAAGAACAGCAACTTGATTGAATCGAAGTTTCATCAGCAGACTCAACATGTTATCTTTCGACTTTCAGCATCTTAGCCTGGTACTTTACCATGAATCGCGTGAAACAGTGGTTACCGCCGCTGCGCCGCCGCCTGGCATTGCCAGTAACTTCATTACAACTATGTTTGCTAGGCGCACTTGGCGGGCTGGTTGCCGCGTTACTCATCGTGTTGTTTCGCCTGGCAATTATGGCCATTCAGAGCATTTACCTGACCCACAGTGACGATTTTACCAGCCTCAGTCTGCAACATCGTGCTGCGCTGCCATTTATAGCCGCTGCGGTGATCACGCTGATTGGGCTGGTGATTGGGCTGAAGCATTACCGGCTTGGGATCCCTTTTGTCATCCACAGGATTAAACTGAAATATGGTTTGATGCCCTGGCGAAACACCCTGCAGCAGTTTTTTGGTGGTGTTGCCGCGCTCAGTGCCGGTTTTTCGGTTGGAAGGGAAGGTCCATCAGTTCACCTCGGTGCTTTTGGTGCAAGCATGTTTGGGAAATATCTGCGCCTGCCTTATAACAGCATCCGCATTCTGGCGGGCTGTGGTATTGCTGCGGGGATCTCTGCGTCATTTAACACTCCGCTGGCGGCAGTCATTTTTGTGATGGAGGTGGTACTGCGGGAATACCGTATCCATGTCTTTGTGCCGATAATGCTCGCTTCGACGATGGGCGCTTTGGTGACCCAGGCTTTTTTTGGCACCGGCAACGATTTGCACACCCTGACCATGGCGACTCTGAGCAATTGGCATCTGCCTTATTTGCTGCTGGCTGGTGTCGCGATGGGCGTGGTCGCGACGTTCTTTAATCAGAGCCTGATGCTGACGATGAGAACCTTTCAACGCTGGCATCTTGGCTTTCGTCTGCTGCTGGCCGCGTTATTGACTGCCGCAATCGGCAGTTTGATCCCACAAGCACTTGGCGCTGAAACCGGCGCCATCCACTATGCGGTATCTGCGCCAAATGAGCTGTTGCTGCTCTTTGCCATTTTTGTTGGCAAAATTCTGTTGACGGTGATTGCGTTGGGTCTGGGCGTGCCCGGCGGGATTGTCGGCCCGGTATTTGGGATTGGCATCGTGATGGGCACCATTCTGGCTTTTGTGCCATCGTTGTTCAGTGGTGATCACAGTGCTGTCGGCACCTATGCATTACTTGGCATGGCTGGCATGATGGCCGCAACCCTGCACGCCCCGCTGGCAGCATTGGTGGCCGTGATGGAACTGGCGTCGAATCCGCAGTTGGTGGTTCCGTCGATTCTGGTGATCACCGCGTCTTATGTCACTGCCGTACAGTTTTTCCATACTAAATCGATTTTTCTGCAACAGCTCGATTTCCTGCAACTGCCCTACAAACTGGCTCCGGCCGACGATGTGTTGCAAAAAGTCGGCGTACTCGCCATGTTACAACAAAATTATTTGCTGCTGGATAATCCGTCTGATGCGCAAGTGATCCAGGCTCTAGACAGTGCAGCTCCTCAACAGCAGGTATTGGTCCGGCGCCAATATGCGGTGGACCAGCAATTTGAACTGGCGGCTTATGATGTCAGCTTGTCTATGTCCGGTGAAAGCGCGCTGCGTTTTATCCCGGTTGGCGCGGTCAGTCATCAGGCAACTATGGCTGAAGTCTTTGCAGAAATTGGCGATCAGCGTGAAGGTGCGGTGCTGGTCTACGATGATGACGCTCCGGATCAGCCGCTCGGTCTTGTCAGTTGGGAGCAAGTGCGCGCACTATTGATGCGGCAAAATAATTTGTTATAAATCAAAACCAAGCGGCAAAAACTGTGCATAATGCCGACGAAAAAAGGGGCCCTGATGAGCTGGTTATTAATCTATAAAGCACTGCATATCGCCTTTATGGTGGCATGGTTTGCCGGCATTTTTTATCTGCCGCGGCTATTTGTTTATCACGCACAAACAACGTCGCCTGAGGTTGACGCACAATTTAAGGTGATGGAGCGGCGGTTATTGTATTTCGTCACGCCTTTTGCTGTGTTAACCGCGGTGTTTGGCCTGCTGCTGATCCATAGCTATGGCACAGCCTGGTTTGCCGCCAGCCATTGGCTGCACCTGAAACTCGTGCTGGTCGCTTTTTTGTATGGTTACCATGGCTACTGTTTTAAATTGGTCGCGGACTTTAAACACAACCGCAACCAGCGCAGTGCGCGCTTCTATCGCTTTTTTAATGAAACACCAGTGCTGATCTTATTTGCGGTGGTGATCCTGGCCGTAGCCAAACCGTTTTAGTACTGGGTTTGTCGCGTCGCTTTGATTATAATGTCGTGCAGTTTGCGGCAACGCCGCCGTCTGTCACTCCCAGTTATAGGCCCCGAGCATGAACTTCAAAGGTCAACATATTCTGTCGGTCAAGCAATTTGATCGCGACAGTATTTCGCACGTCTTTCGTATCGCCCGTTCGATGGAACCTTATGCCCTGCGGCAGAAACGAACCCGCGTATTGGACGGCGCCATTCTGGGTAATCTGTTTTTTGAACCCAGCACCCGCACCCGGGTCAGTTTTGGTTGCGCCTTTAACCTGCTCGGTGGCGAAGTCCGCGAAACCACCGGCATTCAGTCATCTGCCTTGTCAAAAGGTGAATCGCTATATGATACGGCGCGGATGATCAGCAGTTACAGCGACGTCATCGCGATGCGACATCCGCAGGCCGGCAGCGTGGCAGAGTTTGCTGAAGGTAGCCGGGTTCCCGTGTTAAATGGTGGTGACGGCGCCAATGAACATCCGACACAGGCCTTGTTAGATCTATTCACCATTGAGCGTGAGTTGGCCGCTTCGCAGCAAAGTGTCGAAGGCATGCATATCGCGATGATCGGCGATCTGAAATTTGGCCGGACCGTACATTCACTGTCGAAGTTGCTGTGTCTGTACAAAAATATTCAATTCACTTTGATCGCACCAAATGAACTGGCGATGCCGGATGAAATTGTCTCAGCGATTGAAAATGCCGGGCATAAAGTCCGCATCACCGATCAGCTGGCCGGTAATATTGACGCCGACATTGTGTACCAGACCCGTATCCAGGAAGAGCGTTTCCCGTCACAGGAAGAAGCCAACAAATACCGTGGCAAGTTCCGGCTCAATCAGGAGATTTACACCAAACACTGTAAATCCAACACGGTAATCATGCATCCACTGCCGCGCGATTCGCGGCTGGAAGCCAATGAGCTCGACAACGATCTGAATATGAACCCGAATCTGGCCATCTTCCGCCAGGCCGACAACGGCGTGCTGGTGCGGATGGCATTATTTGCGCTGACACTCGGCGTTGAAGATTTGATCCACAAATATGAATGCGAAGTGCCGTGGTACAGCGCCAAACACAAATAACAGCTCTGGAATTCTGCAATGACTTTATCTGAACAACTGTTCGAACGTGCGCAACATACCATCCCAGGCGGCGTCAATTCGCCGGTCCGCGCTTTTAAAAGCGTTGGCGGCACGCCGGTATTTATCGACCGCGCCGATGGCGCTTATCTCTATGATGTCGATGGCAAACGTTATATAGACTACGTCGGCTCGTGGGGGCCCATGTTACTGGGGCACAACCACCCGGCAATCCGCTCAGCGGTGATCACAGCTGCGGAAAAAGGCCTGAGTTTTGGCGCGCCCTGCCCGGCCGAAATTGATATGGCCGAGCTGGTCAGTAAGCTGGTGCCGTCGATGGAAATGCTGCGGATGGTCAGCTCAGGTACTGAAGCGACTATGAGCGCGATCCGACTGGCCCGCGGGTACACCGGACGCAATACCATTGTCAAATTTGAAGGCTGTTACCATGGCCACGCAGACTCGCTGCTGGTTAAAGCCGGTTCTGGCGCGCTGACTTTAGGCGTACCGAATTCACCGGGCGTACCGGCTGATTTTGCTAAATATACGCTGACATCTGAATTCAACAATTTGGCGCAATTACAGGCCTTATTTGCAGAACATGGCAGCGATATCGCATGTATCATCGTCGAACCTGTCGCCGGCAATATGAACTGCATCCCACCACAGCCTGGCTTTTTACAAGGCCTGCGCGATCTCTGCGACCAATATGGCAGCGTGCTGATTTTTGATGAAGTGATGACAGGCTTTCGCGTCGCATTAGGCGGGGCTCAAGCCTATTATGGCGTGCAACCAGATTTGACGACGCTGGGCAAAATCATCGGCGGCGGCATGCCGGTTGGCGCTTTTGGCGGTAAAAAAGCCATTATGCAGCATATCGCGCCGTTAGGTCCGGTCTATCAGGCCGGCACTTTATCCGGTAATCCGATCGCCATGGCAGCCGGCCTGGCCGCATTAACGGCTATTAGCCAGCCCGGAGTGTACGAGGCATTAACTGCGAAAACGACTATGTTGCTGCAAGGTCTGCAGCAAGCCGCCGATGCCGCTGGTGTGCCATTTTGCACCAACCAGGTTGGCGGCATGTTCGGCATGTTCTTCACCGACCAGGCTGAAGTCAGCACTTATCAGCAAGCAACAAAATGTAACATCGATGCGTTTAAGCGCTTTTTCCACCTGATGCTACAGCAAGGGATTTATCTGGCACCGTCAGCTTATGAAGCGGGCTTTTTGTCACTGGCTCACTCGGACAGCGATTTGGCCGCAACTATCGACGCAGCTAAACGCAGTTTCGCTGCGCTGTAATTGAACTCACTGCAACGGCTGTGGTTGTAACCAGACCACATCCGTTTCAGGGTCACGCGTCAGTTGCAGGAATAGCTGTTCATGCTCCAGCTGGCCGTATAATCCAGTGACCTGCAACAATTCCGGTGACTGCACCCGTTCGCTTTGCATCTGACCCCAAGGTGCCAGCCAGAGCCGCCCCTCGGTATCAAGCCAATACAAGCCATTGCTGGTCGTCGTCCAGCTGTTGCCATTGAGCTGGCGCCAGTTCAACCGCCATGGCAATAGCTGCTGTTTGCCACTGTCCGGCCATACCCGCAACATACGGCCATCCTGCTGTAAAACCAGCAAACTCTGGTCCGGTGCACAGCGCACATCAATACTGTCGGCTAATAATTCAATCGGTATTTGTTGCTGATTCATCGTCTTGAGTTGCCACTGCTGGTGACCGAACTCGGCCCAAAACCATTGATTGTGGCACACGGCAAAATGACGTAGCTGGCGATCCTGAAACAGCACCGGTGTCAGTGCGCCATCACTGAGTGACACAACAAAAAGCTGTTGGTCAATCACAGCATGCAACTCTGCCCCGGCCCATAACAATTGGGTAATTTGGCGCCACTGAGAAAAACGCGTCAACTGACTGACCTTTGTACCGTCAAACCACCAAATCTGCGGCAGACCAGAGCGCTCGGAGACCAGGGCTGCTTGTGCCGCATTCCAGCTCAGTAGCTGGTCAGTTTTATTACTGCTCAACCAGGGCGACGCAGACAATAAAGTGGAGGTTCGACCGCTGGTGGCCGGCTGCAATGGCCATAGATCAGCGCTATCCCGCGGGATCTGTGTCGCTAACAAGCGATCGGCCACCCGTTGCTGATCAACAAAAGCACCACTGGCAAGTTGTAGTGGAATAAGCTGCGATTGTTCTGTTGAAAAAATAAATGAGCCTGCAGGGCTGGATAACAACAGGCGTTTATCATCCCATGCTGACAAGGTATGAAACGCATAAGGAAAGTCAGCTACTTTTTGTAACGCAGCGGTATTGAGGTTAAACCGGTACAGACTGGTATTGAAGTCATCCTGTTGCAGCAATACCCATACTTGTTTGCGCTCTAACAACGCCGCAACAGGACGCCGGTAAGCAGGTGCAAAGGTTTGCTGCAACTCAGCTTTTTCACCGTTCAAGCGCCATAGTTGCGGCGCACCACTTTCAATATGCTGGTCCAGCCAAACCAGTTCATCGTCCTGTGCTGCAAGTCCCTGCAGCATGAACTGCCGGCATGGCAGCCACGCCTCAGCTTTGACGTCGAGCCGCTCGGGTATGATGCGGAAAATACTGCATTTATCCTGTTGTTTCGCCTGAAACACCAGTTGGCCACCGAACCATTGTGCGGCCCCTAAACTGCTGAACTGCTGGACCTGCAATTGTTTGCGATGATTACTGAGATGATGAGCTATCCAGCGCCACTGCTGTTCTGCCGTTTGCTGTTGGTAATAGACGGTTTCATGATCAAGGCTTAGTAGCGGTTTTTGCTCGCGTCCGGCCATCGCACTGATAGTGACTTGTTGAGTAAAGCTGGGGATGAAGTTCGTTTTACCAAAAAACAGCAACAGACTAATCACCAGTGCACTGACGGCACAGACAAAAAATGCCGACAACAATCCCAGTCGCCGTTGTTTTTCCCGGCGCCGGCGCAACTGAGCGCTCACGGCTGCGTCCGCGCTAACAGAGCTATCAGGCTCAGCTGCCAGACTGGCTGCGGCTGGTGTCTTTAGTTTTAATGCCACTTTGTCAGGCACTACCGTCGGCGCAATCTGCAGTGGTGCGACCCAGCGATAGCCGCGTTTCGATAAGGTTTCGATGTAAGTCGCGGGTTTTGCCGTGTCTTGCAGGATTTTCCGCAGCACACCGATGGCGCGCATCAAAGCCGCATCAGTGCCTTCAGCATCTCCCCAGACCGCGTCCAGCAAATCAGATTTGGCGTGGATGAGATCGGGACGCTGCAGGAAATAATTCAATAATTCGTGTAAGCGAGGCTCAAGCACGATGGTGTTGGCATTGTCTGAGGAAGTAGTGTCTGAAGAAGGAAATAAAGAAGCTGCGGGATCATTGATACGCCAAAGCGTTCCCGTTCCCGGACTGTACTTCCAGCAACCAAAACATAAAGTGGTATCGGCCAACTGCATGCAACACCCCCCGCCATCAGATAGCGGGGAGTATACATGAGTTTGGCTATGTAGCTCAGTATTTGTGAGAGGTCACAAAGTCAATAAGTCTTTAGTTATGAGGGGTTTGACTAGTCGGAATGACAATACACCCAGGCCACAAAATACACTCACCCTGAGTCTCTTCCTGCTCATCTTCATCCGGATCTTCTGTCGGAGTAGTTTGCCAAACCAACTCTGCGTTTTTAGCAGAATGCTCTGAGCTCAGAAGTGCAGCTTGACTAGGAATAGCAAAACCAACAAACAAACCCAATATTACCGTTTTGTACAATTTCATGATCCATTACCTCATTTTGTTGTGTCCAGCGATTGAGGCTATCCGACCATAGAATTTGTCTCCCTAACATAACGAATTTTTGATAAATAGCTTATAAATTTGTCCCGACAATTTTTAATTCAGCCAAATCTACATCCCCTGTTTGTCCGTCATCTAGGAATATAAACAATTCGTCATCACTTACTGAAAACCTTCTTCCAAACACACGTTGCTCAATCCCTGTATTTGAGACCATGCCCGTCTCGATATCGTAACTGTGGATGTAATATTTATCCTGCTCGTCAGCCTTTACAAAATAAATTGATTTGTGACGTAAAACCAACTGGGGAGCTATAAAATCTTGCTTAGGTAGAAAATCTAAAACATCTATTTTATTCAACGATTTATTTACAAGTTCAAACGTGTCGTTATTCATATAGCTGCGTACGAGATATGTACCGTCTGGGCTTTCTTTATAAAAATCAAAATCGTTCTTTTGCAATACCACTTTATTCGTTAGCAACGAATGCTCAGCTAGCTGCCACCTGCCTTGAATTGATAATAAGTAGTAAATAGTGTTGCTATCAGCTCCCCAAGTTGGGAGTCGAGATTGCTGGTCAGGTTTGGTCAAAAGAATCGGTTCAGCATCGGATTGCAATAACCATAGTTCCCCACCAGTAACTATCAGCAATTTTTCACCATCCGGAGAAAACTCTAAAGTTTTTGCAAAAAAGTTACCCGAAAATTTACTAATCTGCTGTTGTCTGCCGTCTGCATAGTGCAACCATACTTGCTGGCTACCAGATCTGTTAGACATAACTGCTGTTGGACCGCCAGGTTGAGGATTCATCTCAATCAACCCTTGCGTTCGAGTCGCGAAATCGAACAACTCATTACTTAGCTTTGGATTTTTCAGCGGGTTATTTAACTTTCGGATATTGCTCTGCCAAATACGTCCTACATTTGCGAGCACTCTATTGTCGCCTGTTACCAGAACTTCAAGTGGCGTGACGTCTGTGTGCGCATAGATCTGGCTCGCTAAAGTGTCAACAGCCAATGTTGACAATTGATTTGTACTTGATGGGTAAAGAATCTCACGGTCTTGATTAAACCAATCTATGTTTCCCGGATAACTTTCTTTGAGCTGAAGTAAAAATTTCGATGAGCGATCGTGCAAATTCAACAGCCATATCTGCCCTGCAACACCGGCTGTATCTCTTAAAAATACAAGTCGACTTCCATCAGAAGAAAACCGGGCAGCGTAATCTCCAATGCTGGTTTGCGGGGGGGTTGTAAGCTGCTCAGGCTTACCACCAGCGGCGGGAAGCAGCATTAAAGACATATTTCCTGCTGCATCACTCCAATCGGGGTACACAATAAACTGGCTGTCTGGAGACCACGACATTCTGGCTCCCATATTATTCTTGTTGCATCCAACCAGAAGTTCATCAGACGCAATTGTCATACTCATTAAATCCATGGTCATTTTTCTTATCTCGCAGTGCTTTTTCCTCTGCAACTGCTGATAAACCAGCGTACGCCCATCTGGTGACCACGTTGCCCCAGTCAAACTGCTGCCTTCCACTGTTTTTAACGTTTTCTTTTCCAGAGTTTTTAAATCTTGAACAACCAAAACCCACCGTCCGCCAAGCTCCAAAGAATGGCTGAACACCAAATACCTGCCATCCTTCGACACGTCCGGATACAGCTCCAACCCATCCATACTGGATAAAGGCTCAAAACGGCCAAACGGCACTTGTGGGTCTAGTTGGCTTTGTTGCCAGTATTGCCAGCCGCTGATAGCGAGCACGCAGCATAAAAATGTACCGGCCAGCAGCCACCAGTGACGGTGGTGTTTGCGTTCCTGTTGCTGGATAGCCTGCTGTTCTTCGATGTGGTTGTTGGCAGGTTCGTCATTGCCAGAGGTTAAAATTACTTCCGCGACCGGAGCGATAAAACGAAAACCCCGCTTCGGGATAGTTTCGATATAACGCGGCTCCCGGCTGTCGTCGCCAAGCGCCACGCGCAATACGCGGATCACGCGCGAGATACGGCCATCTGATACATCCCGCACGCCCCAGACATCACTGAGTAATTCGTCACGGGTGACCAGTCGGCCGGCGTTGACCAGAAAATAATTCAGCGCCTTTTGGCACAAGTTGTCGAGACTGGCCGTTTCACTGATTTCGCCCGCGTCATCTATTTTGACTAATTTGTCTTGTTGGGGCAGATACCACCAATCACCGACTTTTAGGTGTTGTTCTGGTTTGGCTGACATATGCTGCTCATTTCCTGTTAACAATTAATCGCAGGTATTGCTAAGCGGCATTTCAACTGAAATAACCGGTAATAACAATACATTAACGCATGATTCTGCCACTACCCGACCTGATAATTTTGAAATAAATTGTTTACGGATCTTGTCCGGTACCGCGCGGAACAGCGAATTTGGTGGCATCCTGGCAAAGTAGCCACTAAAAACCGGCAAAGCACCACTGCCTCCGGTCAGGCCAATGGCCTGGTTATCATCGCGGCCCAACCAGACCACAATCGCCGTTTCATGATCAAAACCGCTAAACCAACTGTCCCGATAATCACTGGAAGTACCGGTTTTCCCGGCAAAACGCACGCGTGGAAATTGCTGCGCTAGTGCACCAGCGGTGCCATTTTGGGTCGCCTGATTTAATGCATATTGCAACAGGTACAAGGGTTCTTGCGCGACACGTTGTTCAGGCAGGGCTTTGCGTTGGTGTAAGACCTGGCCATTCTGCGTCGTGATAGCGCTGACCGCAGCCAGCGGCAGATATAAACCTTTATTCGCCATCGTCTGGTATAACTGCGCCACTTCATACGGGCTTAATTCGACCGCCCCCAACAGCGATGATGGTTGTAACTGTACGTCCCGTTCCAGTCCTAACTTACGCAAGTTGCCGGCCAGCACCGGCAAACCAAGCTGCATCCCCAGCCGCACCGTTGGGATATTCAGCGATTGACTCAGGGCTGTGACCATCGGCACTGGGCCGCGGAATTTTTTGTCATAGTTTTGTGGTTGCCAGCTGCGGCTGCCACTACGCAGGTTCAGCGGCGAATCCTGCAACACCGACCCGAGATGAAACTGCTGTGGTTGTTGCAAGGCGCCAAGATAAACCACAGGTTTGACAATACTGCCGATTTGCCGGCGCGCGGACAGCGCGCGGTTATAGCCGGCATATTGCATTTGGCGGCCGCCGATGATGGCTTTTAATGCACCGCGCTGGTAATCAGTGACCAGCATAGCGCCTTCGATTTTGTCATTCAGCTGACTCAAACGCGCAGCCATCGCCTGCTCCGCCGCTTGCTGGGCCATCGGGTCGAGGTAGGTAAATACCCGCAACCCTTGTTGCAGCTTGGATGTATCAGGCACCAGTTGGCGTAGTTCCTGGCGGACTTTGTCGATATAGGCCGGGAAACGGCCTTTTAAATGCTGACCGAGTGGGATCACATCCAACGGCTGTTGCTTGGCAGCATTATGCTGATCGTGATTCAGGATGCCGTGTTCGGCCATTAAATCCAGGATCAAATCGCGCCGGCTCAGCGCGCGGTCGGCATAACGCCGTGGGTCGTACACCGAAGGGCCTTTGATAATGCCGACTAACATGGCGTACTCGTGTGGTTTTAGCTCCGCCAATGGCTTGCCAAAATACAGCCGGCTGCCTAAACCCAGACCGTGCACCGGATTGTCTTTAAACTGACCGATAAAAATCTCATTTAAATAGGCTTCAAGAATTTGATCTTTGCTGTAGCGAAAATCCAGCACCAGTGCGATCAGCGCTTCATTTACTTTACGCAAATAAGTGCGTTGCTGATTGGTATACATATTTTTCGCCAGCTGCTGGGTCAGTGTCGAGCCACCCTGCACCGTGCGTCCGGCCAGCAGGTTTTGCCAGAAGGCGCGGATAATCGACAACGGTGACACGCCGTGATGGTTGTAAAACTCGCGGTCTTCGACCAGTAACAAAGTTTCACGTAGCGGCACCGGTACATCAGCCAGCCGGATCAGTTCGCGATCTTCCTGCTCAGCCGCGACCAGATGTTGCAACAGCTGCGGTTCCAGTCGGGCTTTTTGCAGGGGTTTATCACCTGAAGATAAGCGCTGGACAAAGTCACCGGCAAATTCGACGCTGAAGGTCCGCACGCCATCGGCACCGTCCGGGAATTCAAAAGCCCGCCGCACCACAGTGACGGTCGCACCACTGACATGATATTGCCCAGGGCCATTTAAGCGCGGATCAGCGCTGTATTGCAGTCTGGAAAGTTCATCCAGAAACTGTACCTGACTCAGGTGACTACCAGGCGCCAATTCCAGCGTACGGCCATACAACTGTGCCGGTACCTGCCATTTATGTCCGGAAAACAACGTGGTGATTTTACTGTCGAGGTAAATCAGATAAATCGAGATGGCTGCCAGTAACAGCAAACTGACCTTCAGGCCAAACAGCAGCACACTGCGTAGCAGCGGGTTCATTGGGGATTTTTTTGCGGGTTTACGTTTTGCTGTCATCGGTCTGTCGCTTTGTTGGCCATCGCTTTTTTGGTTTTGTTGGTCGGTTCCGCGTCAGCCGGGTCGTCTGGCCAATAATGTTTCGGATAACGACCGCGCATTTCCTTTTTCACGTCCTGATAGGCATTTTGCCAGAAACTGGCCAGATCGCGGGTGACCTGTAACGGCTGTTTCGCCGGGGATAATAAAGTGATGGTCACCGCCACAGCGCCTTGTCCAACGGTCGGCGTGGTCAGTTGGCCAAACATTTCCTGTAACCGGATCGCCAACTGCACTTCGCCATCAGCCTGATAAAACAGCGCAACATAAGTGCCTAACACTGAACGCCAGCTGGCTGGTAACAACGCATCTAATTGCTGTTGTTGGGCATAATCCAGCTGATAACGCAGGATCTGCGCGAGGTCGAGCTGTTGTAGCTGCGCGAGGCTGCGTACATCGGCCAGATAAGGTCCGAGCCACTCGCCGATACTATTGGCCAGTATCTCATCGGACAGCTCTGGCCAGCCGGCGGTGGGTTGTAACTGCCGCGCTAAAGCCAACCGGTGTTGCAATTGCCGTGCTGCGTCGCTCCAGGGCAGGCAACTCAGGCCTTTTTTCTGCAGATAGTCCAGCCAGGCGCCACGCCGGTCGTCGCCGCTGATTTGCTGACTGCTGTTCTGCCGTTTTAGCACCAAAGCGCCGAGGCGTAGCTGCTTTTCCGCGCTGAAACGACCACTTTGTTCATCAAATTCAAGCTGCGCCTGCCAGTGCAAATCAGCCTGCCAGCTTTGCAGCAGTTCGTCTAATGACCAGCGGGCAGCCACACTGATCACTGCTTGCTGCTGCCACAAGCGTAAATCGGCCACCACCAATACTGCCGAACCCTGCAGCGCATCATCCGCTGGCAGACTGGCGCCGGTCCCATTCGCCAGCAGATAACCCTGACCGCGTAACTGGGCAATGCGGTCTGGATAGGCGCGGCTTAATAATTCGGCGGTCAGCTCCAGTGGCTGGTTATTACTGTGGCGACTGTGCATCAGTTGCAGTAATTGTTGATATTGTTGCCGCGCCGGCTCCGATTGCAGCCGCAGCTGACTGCTCAGTTCGGTTTGCATAAAGCGCCGGGTCTGTTCCAGCTGTGTCGCGATGGTTGCGGCCAGACTGATGGCTCCGGCTTGTCCTTGTTGCTCCAGCGTCCGTGCATAGAGCAGCATCGCTGCCAGCCGTGGTTCAACCGGCAGCGCCAGCATCTGTTTACCTTTGCTGGTCAGTGTCCCCTTGTCGTCTAAAGCGCCGAGCAGTTGCAGACATTGCTCCGCCGCGCGCAGTTGTTTTTCCGGTGGCGTATCCAGCCAGAATAAATCGCTGACTTTGGCGCCCCAGCCGGCGATATCCAGCCGCAACGCCAACAAATCAGCCTGTAAAATATCCGGAATGGTTTGGGCGCGACGGCGTTGCCATTTTTCCACTGTATCCAGCCGATAACAGACGCCGGGCATTAAACGCCCGGCACGACCGGCACGTTGCGTCGCGGCCGCCTGACTGATTTGAATGGTTTCCAGTTTGCTAAAACCCAGTCGGGTTTCAAATACCGCAGCCCGGGCTTGTCCTGAATCGATCACGACACTGATGCCGTCAATGGTCAGACTGGTCTCGGCGATGTTGGTGGCCAGCACCACTTTACGTTGCCCGGCGGGCGGCGCAGCGATTGCGGCCTGTTGTTCGGTCAGCGTCAGGCTGCCGATCAGCGCGTGCACCACCACAGTTGCGTCTTGCAATTTGGCGCGCAGATATTCGGCGCATTGGTCGATTTCACGTTGTCCCGGTAAAAATACCAGCAGATTGCCGCCATGCTTTACCAGTGCCTGCAACACCAGCGCAGCGCATTGCAGGGCAACCGGTTCGTTATTTGGTGCCTGATAACAGACTTCCACCGGAAAACTGCGGCCATGGCTTTCTAACAGTGGCGCCTGCAATTGCTGACAAAGTTTGCCTGTGTCGAGCGTGGCCGACATCAGCAACATTTTCAGTGTCTCATTCAGCTGCTGCACTTCCAGCGCCAGTGCCAACGCCAGATCAGTTTGCAGGCTGCGTTCATGAAACTCGTCAAAAATCAGCAGATCGACGCCTTCGAGCAACGGATCTGCCAGCATTTTGCGGATCAGCACGCCTTCGGTCACCACCAGCAAACGGGTGGCAGCAGATTGTTTCTGTTCGAGCCGGATTTGATAACCGACCGTCTGGCCAACCGCTTCACCCAATTGCTGTGCCAGATAAGCGGCGATACTTTTGGCGGCAAGCCGGCGCGGTTCCAGCATGATGATTTTTTTATTAGCAAAAGCAGGATGTTGCAGCAGAAACAGTGGCAGATAAGTTGATTTGCCGGCTCCGGGTGGCGCGGTCAGAACCACCACAGGCTGCTGTTCCAGCTGCAGCAGCAGCTCAGGCAAAATATCGGCAACCGGCAAGGCTGCAGCAGAGAGCGGCGTCATGGCAGTCCGTGTCAGTAAGAAAAATGCTGGCTGCGATGCTGCGCGGGCAGCTTCGCAGCCATTTGTATCAGGCGGTCTCGCGCAGCAGCGTTTCTGCGATCAAGCGGATGCCGGTGCCGGTCGCGCCAGCGCCCCAGAACCCATTCGCAGAACCCTGGAATGCGGCCGCCAGGTCGACATGCAACCAGCCGGCCCCGTCGTTACCAACAAAACGGCTGAGGAAACCGGCGGCATTACTGGCACCACCGGTGCCGCCACCTTTGACCGGACGGCTGTTGGCCGTATCCGCATACGCTGACGGACATTGTTGCTGATGCCAGCGTTCCAGCGGCAGTGGCCACGCTGGTTCTGCCACCGTATTGGCATAACCCAGCACGCGCTGTTGCAACGCCTTATCCAGGCCAAAAATCGCATTATATTCCGTTCCGACCGCCATCATCGCAGCACCGGTTAACGTCGCCGCATCAATGACCAGGCCCGCACCAGAAGCCGCGGCGATTTGCAGACCATCAGCCAGCACTAAGCGGCCTTCTGCGTCGGTGTTGACGATTTCGACCGTCACACCGTTTTTGTAAGTCAGGATATCACCGAGTTTAAAGGCGCGGCCGTTGATCAGGTTCTCGGCACAGCACAAAATCAGCTGTACGCGGCTGTTCAGACCTTGCGTGATAGCCAGCGCCAGCGCCGCAGTAACAGTAGCAGCGCCGCCCATATCGCATTTCATTGTCAGCATGCCTTCAGACGCTTTAATCGAATAACCGCCGCTGTCAAAAGTAATGCCTTTGCCGACCAACGCTGCCGCCACAGGCGCATTGCTGTTGCCGGTTGGATTAAAATCCAGCACTAAGATGGCAGGCGCGCGGTCGCTGCCGCGGCCCACGGCATGTACACCAATCCAGCCTTCGCTGAGCAATGCATCGCCGCTGATGATGCGATGACTGACGTTGCTGCTGCCGGCGACAGCACTGATAAATTCGACGGCCTCATGGCAGAGTTTTTCCGGATAGAGATCTTCCGGCGCAGCATTGGTTTGTTTTTTTGCCCAGGCAAAACACTGTTGCAAAGCGACCAGTTGCGCGACGGTGGTTTCGTCACCAGTCCAGTGCACGCCACCGAGTTTTTTCGCGCTGCAAAAGCCCTGATAAAAGGCCCATTGCTTGTCCAAAGTCCAGCCTTCGCCGGCCAATTGCACTGCTTGCGCACCCAGACCATCTAAGGAACGGCCCGCTTTTTGAATTTGTCTGAGTGTATCAGTGCCGACCTGGTGGATTTGATAGCCATCAGCCGTCGGCGTTAATAATGGATTTTTGCCAAAACGAAGGTCAGCAGCGACACTGCTGATTTGGATCTGTAACAGTTCAGACATAACAAACCTCTAATTCGGAACAAACACTGCTATGCGCCGAGTGTATCACAGCGCCACGCTGACAAAACAGCGGGCAACATCGCGACCGCGCTCAACCGTCAGCGCATTCAGCTGCCCAGTATCGTATGCAGCATTTTTGCACTCAGCCCCAGCAATAACAGGGCAAAAATCTTCTTTAACGTTGCGACCGGCAGCTGGTGCGCCAGTCTGGCCCCCAGCGGCGCGGTAAAAAAACTGACCGCAGAAATCAACAACACGGCGGGCAGGTAAATATAACCAAGACTGAACTGTGGCAAGCCGACCTGCTCCCAGCCGGCGACCGCATAACCAATACTGCCACTGAGCGCGATTGGCAGGCCGATGGCAGCAGAAGTGCCAATCGCCTGCTGCACCCGCACATTACACCAGGTCAGAAACGGCACGGTCAGTGAACCACCGCCAATCGCCACCAGCGCGGAAATGCCGCCGATACCAACGCCTGTTGCTGTCATCCCCAGTGCGCCTGGCAAGCCACGGCTGGGTTTTGGTTTGATATTCAGCAATAATTGCAGCGCGACGTAGGCCATAAAACAGCTGAAAAAAATTGCCAGCGGCAAGGTTGGCAGCAAGGAGGCAATAAAAGTTGCGCCAAAAGTCCCCAATACAATGCCCGCACTCATCAGCCGCACCACCGGCCACAACACTGCCTGATGTTTTTGGTGGGTCCGCGCGCTGGCGACACTGGTCAGGATGATCGATGCCATCGACGTTGCCAGCGCCATATGTAACAAATGCTCAGGTAAAAAATTCAGGGTAACAAATAAACTGGTCAAAACCGGCACCATAATGGCGCCGCCCCCCACGCCCAGCAAGCCGGCAACAAAGCCCACAACTGCACCAAGAATTAAAAAAGCCCACCAAATCTCCATACTGTCTCCGATTTTCTGTTATTGTGCCGCCCCATTTTGCGGTTTCACGCCGGAAAATGGCGGAAAATTCTGCAGCTATTGCTGCAAAAGCAGCAGAACCGGGTGACGAAGTCATGGTCTGTCTGTATACTTCCGCGGCTTTTTTAATGTGATTGCGATGGTGCCGATATTCTGCTATCAATAGCCGCCATCTTTTTGCTTGGCACTGTTATACAGGAGACTACCATGCCAGAAGGCAAAACTACCAAATCTCTCGGCCTGTTGGCCATGGCTGGCGTACTGCCTTATCAGGAAGCGCCGGGCGAAGAGTACATGAACCCGAAGCAGCTGGAACATTTCCGCAAAATTCTCGACGCCTGGCGTCAGCAGCTGCGTGAAGAAGTAGACCGCACGAAAAACCATATGGCCGATGAAGCTGCAAACTTCCCGGATCCAGTGGACCGCGCGGCGCAGGAAGAAGAGTTCAGTCTGGAACTGCGTGCACGGGATCGTGAACGTAAACTGCTGAAAAAGATTGAGAAAACCTTACAGAAAATCGAAGACGAAGATTTCGGTTTCTGTGATACCTGTGGCATCGAAATCGGTATTAAACGTCTGGAAGCCCGTCCAACGGCTGACCAGTGTATCGATTGTAAGACGCTGGCAGAGATCAAGGAAAAACAACTCGGCGGTTAATGATGACCGCTGAATTCTCCTGTATCAGGGGCCGGTTTGCGCCATCGCCATCCGGCCCTTTGCATTTCGGCTCTTTGGTAGCCGCCGTCGGCAGTTACCTGCACGCCAAATCTCAGGCCGGTCAATGGCTGGTTCGCATCGAAGATATCGACACGCCCCGTACAGTGCCAGGCGCTGATAGCGAGATCCTGCGCACGCTGGAACAATTTGGGCTGTGCTGGGACGACAGCGTCGTCTGGCAAAGCCAGCGGCTCGATCTATATCAACATTATTTCGAACAATTCCAACAGCAGCAACGGCTGTACGGCTGCCAGTGTAACCGCGCCCGCATTGCTGGTTTAGGCGGCCTCTATGATGGCAATTGCCAGACTTTAAGGCTTAGCAGCGGACAGGATGGACCATTAGCCTGGCGACTGCATGCCGTTGATGTAGCGACTGATTTTACTGATTTATTCGCCGGCCCCCAAAGGATCCCGGCCACACTTGCTGTTGAAGATTACATCATCAAACGCCGCGACGGTTTGTTTGCTTACCAGTGGGTGGTGGTGATTGACGACATCGAGCAGCACATCAGCGAAGTGATCCGCGGTGCTGACCTGTTACAGATGACGCCGCGCCAACAAGCGCTATGCCGCGCATTTGGCGCGCCGGTGCCGGTTTACGGTCATTTGCCTCTTGCGGTCACAGCACCGGGTCACAAACTCAGTAAACAAAATCATGCCACCGACATCCGCCGTTTTGCACCGGCGCAGTCTTTAACCGCCGCTTTACAGTTTTTAGGACAGCCCGTACCACCAGATGCCACGCGCTTACCTGTCGCTGAATTGCTGCAATTCGCCTTAGCACACTGGCAAAACAGCGCAGTCCCACGGCAGGGTGAAATCCAGATCGACAGTTTTAACTGACAGGCCGTCGCAGATTCACGCCCTGCCCGGTATTTTCATTCATTTTTTCACCAGCCTGCGTTATCATAACGCCAATTTTTTTTCGCCTGTCAGGTGACCGGCAACCGGCTGCATTAAAGTCCGATTTTCGCCGGAATTGACTGCCGGGATCTGCCGCCGCAACTCACCAAGCCAATACCGTTCTTTCAAGGAGAAAGGCCATTATTTCCAGAGTGTTAGATTTTTGTCGCAAGCTGACCGGCAAAAAAGCCAAGGCCATCACTGAAGCCGTGGTGGAACAGACTGAAACGCAGCCGGAACCTGCCGCCGCGGCTGCAGAGCGCCGCCCTCGCCGCACCAATGCGGAATACAGCCGTAACGACTCTCCACGGCCAGGCCGCCCGCCGCGCGAGCGCTACGACAATCAACGTCAGGATGGTCCACGCGCTGCAGCAAGCAGTACAGATCGCCCGCGTTATGACTCACCAAGGCCGCGTCGCGACAGCAGCAATCTGGGACCGAAACTGAATCCGGATCATCAATCCACCGTTTTACCTGCACTGCGCGTGATTTCCCGCGACCAGCACAGCATTTCGCGTAAAGACATCAGCCCAAATGCCCTCAAGGTGCTGTATCGCTTAAACGATGCAGGTTTTGAAGCCTATTTGGTTGGCGGTTGTATCCGTGACCTGCTGCTGGGCCTGATCCCAAAAGATTTTGATGTAGTGACCAATGCGACGCCGGATGAAGTGCGCGCAGTGTTTAAAAATTGCCGGCTGATCGGCCGGCGCTTCCGGCTGGCGCATGTGGTCTTTGGCCGTGAAGTGATCGAAGTAGCGACTTTCCGTGGCCATCACAGCGGTGGCGAAGAAGATGAGAATATTCCGGCTGGCGTACGCTCTGATCATGGCCAGATCCTGCGCGACAACGTTTACGGCACCATTGAAGAAGACGCCGAGCGTCGCGATTTCAGCATTAATGCGCTGTATTACTCAGTGCGTGATTTTGCCATTTACGATTTCGCCAATGGTGTTGAAGCCATCCAACAACGCAAAATCGAACTGATTGGCGACCCGGAAACCCGCTATCGCGAAGATCCGGTGCGCATCCTGCGGGCTATCCGCTTTGCCACCAAACTGAACATGGATTTGGCGCCAACGACCGCGGCACTGATCCCGGAACTGGCGATCCTGCTGAAAAATATTCCGGCGGCACGTTTATTTGATGAATCACTGAAATTACTGATGGCCGGTAAAGCCTTTGATAACTTCGTGATGATGCGTGACCTTGGCATCCTGAAACAGCTGCTGCCGCAAGTGCATAAAGTGCTGAAGCAAGACAGTGAAGGCAAAATGTTTAGCCTGATCGCCAATGCACTGCAGGACACCGACGAGCGCGTGGCACAAGATAAACCGGTCACTCCGGCCTTTATCTACGCCGCTTTGCTGTGGTATCCGGTCGAACTGCGGATGCAGACGCTGTTGATTGAAAGCGGCCTCAATGACATCGACGCACTGAATATCGCGATGACTGAAGTGCTGGATGATTTGGTCCGGACCATCGGTATTCCAAAACGCTTTACGCTGGTGGTGCGTGACCTGTGGTCGCTGCAGGGCCGTCTGAGTAAACGTGCTGGCCGTCGCGCCTTTAAACTGATGGAATTACCAAAATTCCGCGGCGCCTTTGATTTTATGCAGCTACGCGCTAAAGCTGAAGGTGGCCAACTGGCTGAGCTGGCCTTGTGGTGGCAGCAATTTGTCCATGCCGATGACGCCGAGCGCGAAGAGCTGGTGCTGCATTTGGGCAAAGAAGGTGTCGACGTGAAAAGACCACGGCGCAAACGCAAACCAGTCCGCCGCAAACCGGCCGCTGATCAGGCATGATCCGGGTTTATATTGGCCTTGGTGCCAATCTGGCAGAACCTATATTACAACTGCAGCACGCGGTTACTGCGCTGGCGCAGTTAGCAGATAGCCGGCTGGTGGCGGTCAGTAGTTTTTATGGCTCCAAACCGATGGGGCCACAGGACCAGCCCGATTATGTCAATGCCGTGGCTGCCCTCGATACCACATTAGCAGCGGAAACATTACTGGATGCGTTACAGCGTATTGAGCTGGAACAAGGCCGGCAACGTAAAGATGAACGCTGGGGTCCGCGCACTTTGGATTTGGATATCCTGCTGTACGGTGACGAGATCCTCGCGACATCACGGCTGACAGTGCCGCATTATGGCCTGCATCAACGCGAATTTGTGATCTACCCTTTATTAGAACTGGCGCCGCTGCTGCTTATTCCGGGCCTCGGCGCACTGGCTGAGATTGCTTTACAAGTACCGCGCAACGGCCTGACTATTTTGACTTCAGGTCTGACTTCAGGTCTGACTTCAGGTCTGGCAGCACCGCAGCACTAAACTGGCTGGGTTTTGTGTGGCCGGATGCTTGCAGCCTGCTGCCGGATATGCCATCTTGCGCGCGGATTTTTTAATGGTCGGATGAGAGCATCATGGCGAAAATTACCACTGCAACTTTGCTGAAAATGAAACAGCAAGGCGAAAAGATCACTATGCTGACGGCCTACGACGCCAGCTTTGCCAAATTGTTCGCCGACAGTGGCGTCGAGACTTTGTTAGTCGGCGACTCACTCGGTATGGTGCTGCAGGGTCAGCCCGATACCCTGCCCGTCACGGTCGAACAAATCGCCTACCACACTCGCTGCGTCCGCGCCGGCGCCCCTCAAGCCTTCATCATTGCTGACATGCCATTCATGAGCTATGCGACGATGGAGCAGGCCTTTGCCAACGTCACGCCGATGATGCAAGCGGGCGCCAATATGGTCAAAATGGAAGGCGGTGAATTTCTGTTACCGACCATTAAAGCCCTGACCGAACGTGGGGTTCCGGTCTGCGGTCACATTGGTCTGACGCCACAATCCGTTCACGTGTTTGGCGGGTTTAAAGTGCAGGGCCGGGACGATGCTGCGGCTGAACATATCCTGCAACAGGCCATTGCGCTGGAACAGGCGGGTTGTCAGCTGCTGGTGGTCGAATGTATCCCGGCATTGCTGGCCGAACGGATTAGTCTGGCACTGCGGATCCCGGTGATTGGCATCGGCGCCGGTGTAGTCACCGACGGTCAGGTGCTAGTGATGCACGACTTATTGGGGATCAGCAGCGGCTATATCCCGAAGTTTTCGAAGAACTTCCTACAGGAAACCGGTGACATCAAAAAAGCTATCAGCAAGTTTGTCGCGGATGTGAAAAGTGCGGCCTTTCCTGGCCCTGAACATAGTTTCTGATACGGGAGTCGGCAGATGCTGGTAATTTCTGATATTAAAGTATTACGCGCGACAGTTCGCGCCTGGCGCCAGGCCGGTCAGACCGTGGCCTTTGTACCGACGATGGGCAATCTGCACTCCGGCCATTTTAAGCTGGTCGATGAAGCCAGGCAGCGTGCCGACCGCGTGATCGTGTCGATTTTTGTTAATCCGATGCAATTTGGCGCAAATGAAGATCTGGCCAAATATCCGCGTACCTTGACCGAAGATTGCGCCGGTCTGACCGATCATCAAGCCGATGC
>JAIXSW010000133.1 GCA_027484495.1 Gammaproteobacteria bacterium | reverse complement strand
TGCATTGCAGCATCAATGCTGTCGCTTGCTGGACCTGAATATTGGTACTGCCCGAAACCGGCAAGTTCAGTTGTTGGCTGTAGCTGCCGAGCAACTGTAGTGAGCATTTACTGGTATTTTGCGACGCCCACTGCACCTGCACTGTGGCGCCAGCAGCACTGACTTTTTCCGGTGCGGAAAAAAGCGTAATACTTGGGAAATTAGCGGATATAGTGCTGACTTCAACCGTCGTGCGGTTATGACCATCATCAAGCAGCTGCTGCAGGGCGAGGCTGGTATTGTCAGTGGCGCCAACAAGGCGTCCTCTGGCGTCATAACTAAAGCTGCTGGTTTTATCTGTAGTGGTAAAATTGAAGTTTGCTGCAGTTTGCCCGCTATCAATCATGCCAGTTTTAAAAGCCTTGGCTTTGACGGTCGTA
Source organism: Gammaproteobacteria bacterium (assembly GCA_027484495.1). Lineage (GTDB taxonomy): Bacteria > Pseudomonadota > Gammaproteobacteria > Enterobacterales > Alteromonadaceae > Pararheinheimera. Next base: position 2,699 of record JAIXSW010000133.1, on the reverse strand, counting down.
TTGGAGGTCAGGGTAAAAGGTGCGGAATAGATCGGTGAGCTGGCGTTGATATCGGCGCCATTAGTGCTGTAACGGATGGTCGCACCGGCAGTTGCTGAGCTGAGATTCACTAACACAGCACCGGCATATATGCCGCCGTTTGGCGAGATCACCGGATTACTGACCGCAGGGATTGGTTCTACAATAAAAGCTGCTGTTACCTGGGCACTATCCGCCATATCGGCTTTAAAAGCTTTGGCTTTGACTGTGGTATTAGAAGTTAAGGTAAAAGGCTTTGAATACTCTGGGGAGCTGGCGTTGATATCCGTGCCATTGATGCTGTAACGAACGGTTGCACCAGCAGTTGCTGAGTCGAGACTCACCAGCACAGAACCGGCATGCTTGCCTCCGTCTGGCGAGATCTTCGGGTTACTGACTGCTGGGCATGGCTCTACGATAAAACTTGCAGACGTCTGCACACTATCGGGCATGCCAGCTTTAAAAGCTCTGGCTTTGACTGTCGCACTGGCTAACAAAGTAAACCGTGCAGAATACACCTGTGAACTCGCGTTGATATCATCGCCATTGGTGCTGTAACGGATGATTGATCCATCAGTTGCTGAGCGCAGATTTACCGATACAGGACAGGAGTGCTTGCCACCGTTTGGCGATATTTCAACGCTACTGACCTGTGGCTGCGGATTCACTACAAAACTTTCTACACTCTGCCCACTATCCGTCATGCCTTCTTTAAAAGCTCTGGCTTTGACCGTTGTGTTGGCATATAAGGTGAAAGGTGTTGAGTAAACCGGCGAGCTGCCGTTGACATCGGCACCATTTGTGCTGAAGCGAATGATCGCACCTGCTGTTGCTGACGACAGGCTGACCGACACAGAGCCAGAATAGGTTCCGCCCTTCGGAGATATCTCCGGATTGCTGACCTGTGGCAGTGGGATCGCAGTAAAACTGGCACTAACATTACAAGGAGCCAATATCTGCCCTGTCGTGTATGTCGTGCCGACCAGTTGGCCATTGCAACCTGAGGCAGCTGCGGTGTATCCGGCGTTTGGCGTGACGGTGAATGTCGTCGTCTGACCATGCAGAACATCGCGAATTGCCGGACTGATAATGCCATTTGCTCCGGCTGCGGCTGTCACGCGGTGAATAACAGGAGGTGTTTGGACCTGGATGCTGGTTGAAGCTGGACTAAATCCGGAGCAGCCGTTCCAATTACAGACCCGATACAATACGTTGAATGTGCCAGCCCGCGAGATCCGCGCGTTAGTGGTCACAGACTCTACACTGCCGCCATGTGGTAGCGCCGCGACTCCACCAATATGTTCGTAGCCGTCGGACTGATCTTTAGCCCAGACATTGTATTCGACCGCAATAACATCATTGGTATTGGCAACAGTCACACTAAAAATACTACCGGCAGTCACACTGCCAACACTCACTTGCGGCGCCACCCAGGGCGTGCGCGGTAGTCCTGCTCCCGGATCGCAATCCTGTAACAGTGAACTACGACCCGGCACTACTTGTTCTATCGGGCATTCTTCCATCACTTCGTTTGTCAGTAGCACTTCCTTTCCCGCTACGTTGACCTTCCCGGGCACATTACAAAGCTCTTGAGTCTGATCGGTTTCGGTATCGTACAGCCACCCCAGACAGTGAGAATTAGCTTTGGACATTTCACTAGCGTTATAGGCCCGGAACAGCAAGGGCTGGCGGGTAGATTTGCGCAGTACAGGTCTGATCCCGGCTTTATTGTCGGCCCAGCTCAGATTGGCATGCAGCGCATGGATCGCCTTACCCGCCGCCTGCCTAAAGCCATTTTGTTTATCGCCGTACACCAGATAATTGGACGTGTGACCATCTTTTGTTAAAGCGAATACATCGTCTGTGCCATCCTGATTGAAGTCACGAATAATGATGCGCTCGGTCTTGCCCCACGGCGAATTCCGCGCGACCAGCCGCGCTGTTTTGAATTGATTATTTTTATCAAAAGGCAGAACTTGATGAGCACCGGTTTCGGTGTGCAGCAATAGCAAATCTTGCTGACCGTCGCCGTCAAAGTCACCAGCAAAAAACCGAGCCTTATCAGCATCATGTAACCATGAATGCTGCTTCGCCTGATATTGCCGGCTGGGCTTGACCAAATCTGCAGCCTTGCCCAAAGTTTCAAATAAAAAAGCGCTGGCATTTTTACTGCTGACGAGCAGCAATTTTGCACCGTGTTGTTGTTGATTTTTTATCGCGACCAGCGCTGTTTCACCAGCGTACCAGGTACGTCCCTGGATAGTTGCCGGCAGTTCAATGCGCTGACGACTGTCAAAGGGTTGAGTTTCTCGCCCCGTACCAGCCAGTAAAAAATGCGGATGTCCGGCATTTTTTGCCTGCAACAACAAGTCGATGGCACCGTCATGGGTCAAATCAGCATAAAGAACCTGATGAGAAGCCGGTGTCCAACTGAACTCTGCCGCTGCTGCAGCGCTGGTGTTAAAAGCAATGGCTGCGGCTGAAGCAATAAGCAGGCGCTTAAGCCATCGGCAAGAGGGACGGCGGCAAAGCCACCCGACAAGATGTTGCATAACTGTAACTTCCTTGTGTTGAAAACTAGAAAGTAGTCAGCATCCACAAGGAAATCAGCCAGACAATTAAATATCACAAATATATAACTTTTTTATGACCACGCTAAAAATAGAACATCACCAAAACAG
>JAIXSW010000273.1 GCA_027484495.1 Gammaproteobacteria bacterium | reverse complement strand
GGCGACAACCCGGATGCCACGCTCTTCCTGTAAAATCCTGCTGATCCCGGTCCGGACCAATTCATGATCATCCACTATCAGAACGTTAATCAATTGACGCGCCTCTTAAATTTTCAATTTGCTGGAATAGTCTGGATTGGCTGAAACTTCGTTAGCATAGCCGAGTGAATTTGATTTTGCTATGGGAATAGCACTGGCAGGAGCTGATAGATATATCTTATATATATCAATATCTTACAAGCGACCGACGAAATCCGGGCGTAAAAAAACCACCCTAAGGTGGTTGATTTAGTGGCGGAGAGAAAGAGATTCGAACTCTTGAAGGGCTACTAACCCTCGCCGGTTTTCAAGACCGGTGCATTAAACCACTCTGCCATCTCTCCGCGATAGGCCGCATATTAAGGAGCTGCAGGCACCTTGTAAAGCCCTTTTTTGTATTGTCGTGTTCGTTTGCTCAGCTTTTGTTCAACCGATTTTATTTCCGCTCTAAGCGTAATTTCAGCTGCGACTTCGGCAAGTCAGCCCTGACAGCAGCGTTATGCTTGCGTACAATAGAGCAAAATTCAAAAAGTACCCTGTCATGACACAACTCAACAGTAAAAAACGTATTTATGTCGCCTATACCGGCGGTACCATTGGGATGCAACGTTCTGCCAACGGCTTTGTGCCGGTGCCGGGTTTTCTCAGTGAAACGGTGCGGAACATGCCGGAGTTTTATCGCGCGGAAATGCCGGAGTTTGATATTCATGAATATCACCCGGTCATTGATTCTTCCGATATGACGCCGGCGCACTGGCTTAGCATCGCCCATGACATCCAGCAACATTATGCCGATTACGACGGTTTCGTCGTGTTACACGGCACTGATACGATGGCATACACCGCCTCAGCCTTGTCTTTTATGCTGGAAGATCTGACCAAGCCGGTGATCATTACCGGATCACAAATACCGCTGGCACAGCTGCGTTCAGACGGCCAGGTCAACTTGTTGAATTCGTTATATCTGGCGGCTAATTATCCGATCGCTGAAGTCGCGCTGTATTTTAATAATCAGCTGTTTCGCGGCAATCGTGCCACTAAAGCCGATGCAGATGGTTTTAATGCCTTTGCCTCACCGAACTTTCCGCCGTTGTTACAGGCCGGGATCCATATTGAAGTCAAAGCCGGCGCTTTGTATCAGGGGCCGGTGAAACAAACACTGCAGGTCCGTGAGATCACGCCACAGCCAATCAGCGTAGTGACGTTGTACCCCGGCATCAGCACCGACGTGATCGCCAATATGTCAGCAGCGCCGGTACGAGCGCTCATTATCAAATCTTATGGTGTTGGTAACGCACCGCAGCACCCGCAGCTGTTGCAGGTGCTGCAACAGGCGGCAGAACGGGGCACCGTCATTATCAACTGTACCCAGTGCTTTAAAGGCAAGGTCAATATGGGTGGGTATGCAACGGGGAATGCTTTGCGCCAAAGTGGTGTCATTAGTGGCTATGACATGACATTAGAAGCGACGCTGACCAAACTGCATTATCTGCTGAGCCAGCCATTGTCAGCCGACGAAGTGCGCCAGCAAATGCAGCTGGATTTACGTGGTGAACTGACGCTTTGAGCTGCCGCTGCGAGTTAACGTTGTGAATCAACGCTGTATTTACCTGTAGCAATAAAAAACCACCTTGCGGTGGTTTTTTATTGACCGGCCTCAGGCCAGATACAAAGACCGTACCCGGGCCAACAAGTCGGCTTCATCGGCCTGAAGTGGCCCATGTTGCAACCAACGGCCCAACAGTTCGTTTTGACTGAGATTGTCACCGCTGTTGTGCTTATCACTGAGCAGTTGCATTTGCACACGCTGACGGGCGCCAGCAAGTGCAGCCGGCGATGGTTGACCCGCCGCCCACTCCAGCGCCAACGTCAAATCTGCGCGGCTCATGGTTTCCTGCTGCTGATTAAACACCAGACGGTACAGCACCGGCAAATCTGCAGCCTGCACATCGGGTTTTGCCAGTGCACTGAACAACTGCTGGTACTGTCCGGCTTCCGCTTGTTTTTCTAACGCAGCTAATTGCCCGGTCAGTTGCTGACGCAGCTGCTGTTGTTGTTGGCGCAACGCCTTGTCATCCGCGGTGTCGACATCGTTCAGCTGTTGCAAATGCTCACGCAGTTGCGACTCCGTTAACGACGTTAGCTCCAGCGCACCAACTTCCGTCAGCAGCGCGCTGACGCCTTGGCGCCAGGCATTCAGCTGCGCCGTTTCTTCATCACGTTGTTGCTGGCGACGGGCAAAAAAAGCATCACAGGCCGCACGAAATTCGGTCCACAATTGCTGATCAACCCGGTTACCGGCAAAACCCAACAGCTTCCACTGTTGTTGTAATTGTTTGACTTGCTCCACCTGCGGACCACCGGCATTTTCAGCCAGCTGTTTTGCCTGCGCAATCAGCTGTTGTTTAGCCTCAGCGGCTTGTTGCCAGGCATCTTGTTGCAATTGTTTTAACGGTTGTACCGCCGCTTTATATGCCTGTTGCAGCATGGCAAAGTGTTCGCGGCTCACCGCTCCGGCCTGCTGCCAACGCTGCTGTTGTTGTTGCAGCAGCATATCCAGTTCCCTGCCTTGCGGTGGGTTCGCTTGTGCCTGTAACAAGGTGGCGATGATTTGCTGGCGCGCCACTTCTGCTTGCGCACGTTGTAGGTCCTGTGCCGCATAAAAATCGCGACAAGGCGCGAAAGCCTGTTCGGACAGCTGGTTAAACTGTTGATTCAACGTCTCTTCCAGCGCAACATCCGCCCGGCCCAGTGTATTCCACTGCGCGCGCGCCTGCTTGATCTGTGCTGCGCGTTCATTGATGCTGAGATCCGTTTCCTCCACCAACTGCTGCATCAGCGCAATTAATGCCTGCTTACGTGGCGTCGCAATATAGGCCTGCAAATCGGTCAGTTCAGCGATCATCTCAGCGCACAGCTGCAGGTCTTTTTCTACCTGAGCAAGCTGGACCGGATCCAATTCCGCCACTTCCTGCTGAATGCCTTTCCATAAACCAAACAGCACTTTAAACCGGCCTTCCGCATGCAGACGCTTAAATTCGGCCAGTTTGCTGCGTAGTTGGCGGATCTGACGCTGTTGCTGCGCCAGTAAAGGTTCACAATGCTCACGCCACTGTTGCGCCAGCGCCTGATAACTGTCGGAAAATTGCTGTGGCAACAATGCACCGGCACTACGACTGACTTGCTGCCAGTGTTTTTGCCAGTCTTTAAAGCCTTGATAAGCCTTTTCTGCCTGCGTCGCTACCGGCAATGGTTGTGCCGACAACTCAGCCAGTAAGCGTGCAGCCTGCGCCAACGCCTCGGCCAGGAACGGCAATTGGTCCAGTTGCTGTTGCAATTGACCGATACGTTGCTGCAGCGTCTGTAACACCGCCGGAGCTGGTTGTTCCGCCATAATTTGTGCGGTTAAGGTATCCAATGCCTGTTGTTGGCCACTGGCGGCAGTTAAGTCGCCGGCGGCAATCAAACTACCGGTTTGCTGCTGCAACATTTGCAGTTGCTGAGTAAATTGCTGCAGCAATTTTTGTTGCTGCGCCTGGTGCTGCTGTCTGGCCTGCTCCGCAGCCAGCACTGCCAGACGTGGCGCCAGCATGGCGTCAGTCAGTTGGACAATACGCTGATATTTTTGCAGTGCTTCGCTGGCCTCTTCAACCGGCAGAACTTGCAGTTCAGGTTCGATAGCAGCCCACTGCTGTTGCAGCTCGGCCCATTGCTGTTGAGCCTGGGCGATATCAGTTTTTTCCCGCACCGCATTTAACCGTGCCAGCAGTAAGGTCAGCTGTTTACGCAACCTTTCTGGTTTTTGTTTCTGTTCCTGCCGGTGGCTTAATTCTGCCTGCAATAACTGCACTAACTCAGCGCTACAATGCCGGGTAGCTTTTTCCAGCGCTTTGTCGTCGCCGATCAGCGCAAATAAAGATTGTTTCTGTGTCAGGGATAATACCGGGTCCTGCAAGGCTGCCAGGTATAAATCCTGACGTTGCAAGCGCTGTAGCAACTGTAATTTTAACTCGGCATCTGTTTCACAAGTCGCCAGTTTTTCCAGCACACTGCTGCGATGACACTCAGCGATAAACTGCTGTTTTAACTGCGCAGAAACGCGGTTATCCAAAAGCATCTGGACTAACTGCTGTTCGGCAAACTGCTTCAGTCTGTCGGCCGATTCATGTTTACTCGCCTGCCACCATAACGAAAATTCGTTCAACCGTTCCAGCGCTGCGCGCCGGACGGCTTCGGTGCCGTCATTGAAAGCCAGTTCGTGCAAAATTTCTTTTTGTTC
>JAIXSW010000123.1 GCA_027484495.1 Gammaproteobacteria bacterium | reverse complement strand
TAGCCCGGGCTTTGTGGCTGCAATCAGGCTGTTGGATTTATCGCAGCAGTTGCAGCAGTCTCTATCCAGTCTGGTTTCAACTTGCTCATAGATGTAGCCCCGTTTGAGCTCAGCGCTGAAAAATCGGTTGGCATCCAGTGTCCAAAATTTAAACGGCTTATCGAAGTACGGGATAACTTTGGCCGTCTCAGCCGAGGACGCATTCACCAAATCGCTGTGCTGCAGGGTCACGCTGGCGCTGGCACTGTTGCCGGCCATTATGTCCTCATAATCACTTTGGCTATTTTGATTAGTATCGACATTCTGTGGGTCTGTCCCCTGATAATACTCGGCAGTATTGCTCAGACCGTCCTGATCATCATCGGCATCAGGCCGGATCCCATCGACGGTGAGCTTAAACTCAGCCTGTGCAGGCTTTGGATATCGATAATCGTGTTGAATTTCGACGAAATACAAACCTGTGACATTGGCGACAAACTGAATATCGGGGCCGCTGATGTTCGGCATAGGTTCATAATCATAAAAGCCTTCTTGTTGTTGCTCAAACGCAAACACTGTCATTTTTAGGTTCTGCGCGTCACGAATATTTTGCAGCTGTAGTTTAACGTTATCGCCTTGGCGGGCTTCAAAGCGAAATATGCGTGACATGTTTGTCAGCTGATATTGACCGCTTTGCAGATAACTGGACGTTTGACGATTAAAATGCTCGGTCCTCAGTTGTTCATTGACCGTCGGTTCGGCAAAAGACTGATAGATCACAAGCTCAGTGTCTGATCGGCTTGGCTCGAACTCCAGCAAATAACGGCCCGTTATCGCGGACACGAGCTGAAAGTACAGGCCTTCATTAATATATTGTTGGGTGGGGCTTTTACCTTCTATAGGGTCTGGCCTGTAGATAGACATTTTTCTTGGTTGTGTACCGGCGGTGCGTCGCGCAAAGATAGTGACCGACTGACCAAACTTTAAATCAACCGCGAAATATACTGTGGCGGTCTCTTGTGCCGGAATATTAATTTTTTGGTCCAGCGCCACCAGTGTTGGTGCATTTCTGTCGGTACTGGCATTAGCCATATTCGGCAAGCCCAACAATAAAACACAAGATACGAACAGGTGAAAGAAAGTTCTGAGCAGCAACAAAGTAGATACCATGCTAAATATGGATATTAATTGAAAATATATTGATATTGTGTTGCTTGATCGTCAATCAATATTTCATGTTTTGCACACGGCCATTAAGCTTTATATAAAATAGGGCTGGTATTGCTTGCAGGCGTTTACCGGCTTTGTGCTACGGCGGGATGGTTCAAGAATTTGCGGGGATTTCGTAAAGAACCGCCCCGGCGGTGTGACGCGCGGGGCGGGATAGTGCTTTTAAAGCCGGAAGTCTGCTGCTCACGGTGAATTTAGCAACGCTGTGTAAGTTGTGCATGACGGCACAACATTTAGACCGATTGCTCTTTCAGCCAAATCGCCACTTTTTTCGCGAAATAAGTCAGGATGCCGTCGGCACCGGCGCGTTTAAACGCCAGTAACGATTCCATCACCACCGGCTTTTCTGCCAGCCAGCCATTCTGAAATGCCGCGACATGCATCGCATATTCACCGCTGACCTGATAAGCAAAAGTCGGTACGCCAAATTCGTCTTTGACCCGACGGACAATATCCAGGTAAGGCATGCCGGGCTTGACCATCACCATGTCGGCGCCTTCTTCCAGATCCATCGCCACTTCACGTAACGCTTCGTTGCTGTTAGCTGGGTCCATTTGGTAGGTTTTTTTATTGCCGCCTTTTAAATTACCGGCCGAGCCGACGGCATCACGGAATGGGCCATAGTAGCTGGATGCATACTTGGCCGAGTACGCCATGATACGGGTGTTGACATAACCTTCAGCTTCCAGCGCTTCGCGGATCGCGCCAATGCGGCCATCCATCATATCAGACGGTGCAACAATATCGGCACCTGCCGCCGCGTGTGACAGTGCCTGTTTGACTAAGGCATCGGTAGTGATGTCATTGAGCACATAACCTTGGTCGTCAATGATGCCGTCCTGACCGTGCGTGGTGAACGGGTCGAGTGCGATGTCGGTGATGATGCCGAGTTCCGGCACCTGCTGTTTCAACAAGCGCACTGCGCGTTGTGCTAAGCCATCCGGATTCCAGGCTTCTTCGGCAGCCAGCGATTTTTTATCTGCAGCGGTAACCGGGAAAATGGCGATAGCCGGGATGCCTAAATCGGCCAGCTCCCGCGCCTCAAGCAACAACAGGTCCAGCGTCAGGCGCTCAATGCCTGGCATCGAAGCGATGGTTTCACGTTTATTGTCACCGTCGATAATAAACATCGGGTAAATCAGATCGTTGACAGTGAGCTGGTGTTCGGCAATCAGCCGGCGGCTGAAATCGTCGGCGCGCATCCGGCGCAGACGGCCGGCAGGAAAATAACTAGAGTTCGGATTCATCCGCAGTTCCTTCGGTTGGTTCGGTCACAGGCTGCCTGGCAGCTGTGTCTGCCGTTGGCGCCGGCGTCAGCTGAACCTGATTGCGCCCGGCGTGTTTGGCGCGATACAGCGCTTCGTCGGCGGCCTGAATATAATTGCTGCTGACCATAGCAGATTCGGCTATGGCGGCATAACAACCTGCGCTGATCCGGACAC
>JAIXSW010000051.1 GCA_027484495.1 Gammaproteobacteria bacterium | reverse complement strand
ATCCGGCTATGGAAACACGAAGACAACAGTTATCACTTAAAAGGCGTCAGCGTTGACGGCCGCCGGCATTTGTTTACCGGTCACAATCTGAATCCACGCGCTTTTGCGCTCGATTATGAAAATGGCATTCTGGTCAACGATGAGCTCAGCCAGTTGCAGGCGCAGCTGAGTCATGAGCAGCAGCAGATTTTCCTGAATACCAGCAAAATCAATCATTTCAGCGAGATTGAAATGATGCGGGATTACCCGGAGCCGGTGCAAAAGCTGCTGGCAAAAATTAAAGGTGTCGGCGTGGATATGGTGCTTAAACGCTTGATTTAAGCTCAGCTTTGCATTGAAAAGGAGTTCTGCGATGCGACATCTTAATACCAGGTTATGGTGCGGTCTGGTCGCAGGTTTGTGTTTACTTTCGGCGAGTCCGGCACAGGCTGCTGCGCCAGCGTTACCGCTGGACCGCGCAGCACTGGATACAGCGATGCAACCGGCTGGTCCGCGCGCCCAGTTACCATTCAGCGGGATTGTACTGGTAGCGCAGCAGGGCAAACTGCTGTGGAATTACAGCAGTAAAACCATACCGCTGACCGCCCAGCGCCAGTTCATCATTGGATCGCAATCGAAACAAATCACTGCCGCCTTGGTCTTGCAGGCGGTTGACCAGCAACGGCTTCTGTTGCAAGACCCTTTAGTCAAATTCCTGCCGGAGCAACGTGAACGCTTCGGCGATGCCATCACCATTCAGCATTTACTTGAGCACAGCTCTGGCTTAGGCCAGGGTGGGACTGCGCCAACCGGCACACCGGGCAGCACTTTTGCCTACAGCAATGCCGGCTATGACTTATTAGGCCAGGTGCTGGAACGGCTGTACGGCGAACCTTTTGCGGCGCAAGCGGCGCGGTTATTCCGTTCCTGTGAGATGACCCACAGTTTTGCACCGTCTGCGCAGCAGCTGACATCACAAGCCCCATTGCTGGTTGCCGGCCTGACCGAGCGTGCTGGTAAGTTAGTCGCCGCGCCGCTCGATGTGGCTTTTAGTAATAATCCGTCGGGCCGTCTGGTCAGTTCTGCCGGCGATTTAATCCGCTGGCAACAGTGCTTGCATCAGCAACCGTTGCTAAAACCGGCCAGCTACCAGCAGATGACCAGCCCGCAAATGTTGCGGCCACACCGCTGGGGCGCGCTGGGTTATGGCTTTGGTCTGCAAATCAGCAAAACTGCGGGCCTGACTGAATATAGCCACAGTGGTTATGTTGATGGTTATATCAGTACCACTTTGTATTATCCGCAGTTTGCCATTGGTCTGGTATTACTCGAGCCCCTGTCGCTGGACGCTGCTGATATCAACCGGGCTTTTTATTTTCATGATCAGATCCGTCAGGCGCTGCGCGCGCAATTGCTGACGGCAGGAGCGGTGCAACAATGAAACTGGATCTTTTCCAAGTCGATGCCTTTACCAACAGGCTGTTTGCCGGCAATGCCGCCGCCGTCGTGCCATTGCCAGTAACGATGGCCGATTGGCTGCCGGATGCGTTGATGCTGCAAATCGCCCAGGAAAACAATCTGTCAGAAACCGCATTCGTGAAACGGCTGAGCGCTGGCCATTATCAGATCCGCTGGTTCTCGCCACTGTGTGAAATCGATTTTTGTGGTCATGCCACGCTGGCGGCAGCCTATGTGTTGTTGCAACGCGAACCTGTGGCCAGCCTGCGTTTCAGTACGTTAAAGGTCGGTGATCTGTCCGTGGTGCAAGGGCCGGATGGCTGGTTGGATATGAATTTTCCGGCCCGCCTGGCCACAGTGCAGGCCGAAGTGCCGGCGGCGCTACTGCAGGCGCTGAATCATCAGCCGGTAGCGGTGCTGCGCAGTGAACAGGCCTGGTTTGTTGTGTATGACGATGCCGGACAGGTTGCGACGCTCCAACCGGATATGACTTTATTAAAAACGCTGTGGCCTTTTGATGTGGTAGCCACAGCGCCAGGTCAGGGTTTCGCGGCAGGCCAATATGATTTTGTCAGCCGCTATTTCTGGCCAGCCAATGGTGGCGATGAAGATCCGGTGACCGGCTCTATCCACGCCGGACTCGCGCCCTACTGGGCGGCGCGGCTGGATAAAACCGAGTTGCTGGCCTACCAGGCGTCAAGCCGGGGTGGTGTGCTGCGCTGTGCACTGCAGGGCGATCGCGTGCAGGTCAGCGGCCAGGCGCGGTTGTATCTGCAAGGCCAGATAGATTTGCCGGCTTAAAAGGCAACAAATGCTCTAGAAAACAAAACAGGCCGCAATTGCGGCCTGTTTTTTTGTCAGCATCAAAGCGAATTAGTCGCCGATAATCGCCGGCTTAATCAGCTGAAATAACTCGCGGTAAGATTTACCCGGCTGATTTTTTTCCTGTTCTTTTTTCGCGTTGCGGATCAAAGTGCGCAGTTGCTGCACTTCAACCTGCGGATATTCCGCGATAAATTCGGTGACGGCATCATTACTTGCTAATAGTTTGTCACGCCAGTCTTCAATCAGGTGGAACTTGCGTGTTGCTGCCTGATTGGTATTGCGCACGACGGCTAAGGCGCGTTCGATCGGTTCTAAATCGGTGCCACGCATCACTTTACCGATGAACTGCATATGGCGGCGATAGGCTTCGTGTTTTTTCACCAGTTTGTCAGCCAGTTTTAAGGCGTCCGCCAGGTCGGCATCCATCGGGATCTTGGCGCGGGCGGCCGGGCTTAATGCGACCAGCTCTTCGCCGAGTTCCTGCAATGCCAGCATCTCTTTTTTGATCTGCGTTTTGCTTTTGCCTTCCTCGCGGTCCCAGTCGTCGCCGTGGGTAAAATCAGTAATATCTGCCATAACTTCAGTTTTGTTGCCGGAAATCCCGTCAGTATATCAAAGATGGCAACGAAAAGCCGTGTCGGTGCTATATCAGGCGCAGACTTCTGCGCTTTTTCGGTGGCTGTGGTAAGCTTGCCAGTCTGCAACCTTGAGGATTTTCAGCCCGTTATGAGTCAACCCATGCCGACTATTCAGCAAGAAATCGATGAAGTGAAAGCCGCCGTCAGTCAGGTGTTGGCGCATGCGCGTCAGCTCGGTGCCAGCAGCGCCGAAGCGTCGATGAACCGGACCCGCGGTCTGAGTGTCGAAACCCGTCACGGCGAAGTCGAGACGTTGGAATTTAATCAGGATGGTGGTCTTGGCATCAGCGTCTACGTTGGTCAGCGTAAAGGCTCAGCATCGACTGCTGATTTAAGCCCGGCGGCGTTAAAGCGTACCGTTGAAGCCGCCATTGATATCGCCCGTTATACCTCAGAGGACCCTTGTGCCGGCCTCGCTGAAGCCAGCTGGCTGGAACTGAGCCCGCCTGACTTAGATTTGTATCATCCGGCATCGGTTAGTACCGAACAGGCTACAGCCTGGTGTGCGGCGGCGGAAGAAGCCGCATTCGCGGTAGACAAACGTATCACCAATTCAGACGGCGCCTCGTTTTCTTCGCATCAGGGCCTGAAAGTGTATGGCAATAGCCATGGTCAGCTGGTGGGTTATCCCAGCAGCCGTCACAGCATGAGCTGCTCAGTCATTGGTGAAGACGGCGACGATATGCAGCGTGACTACAGCTACACCGTCGGTCGGCGCTTAGAGGATTTAAAAGCAGCAGCGGCCATTGGCCGCGAAGCGGCGGATGAAACCATCCAGCGTCTGAATAGCCGGACAATACCGACACAAAAGGTGCCGGTGCTGTTTCGCGCTGACGTCGCCAGCAGCTTGTTTGGCCATTTAGTTTCTGCCATCAGCGGTGGCAGTATTTACCGCAAATCGAGTTTTCTACTGGATAAACTCGGTCAGCAAGTGATGGCGTCGCAGCTGAATATCCTGGAACGGCCGCATGTGCTGCAGGGCCTGGCGTCCAGCCCATTCGACGGTGAAGGCGTCAAAACCAGCGACCGGCAAATCATCACGGACGGCGTGTTACACAGTTGGTTAACCTCCAGTTATTCCGCGCGTAAACTCGGCATGGCCAGCACCGGGCATGCCGGCGGTATCCATAACTGGTACGTGCAACATGGTGATGCCAATTTGGCGCAGCTGCTGCGCGACATGGGCACCGGCTTGCTGGTGACTGAACTGATGGGCCAGGGCGTCAATGGCGTCACCGGTGATTACTCGCGTGGTGCGGCTGGTTTTTGGGTTGAAAACGGCCAGATCCAGTTCCCGGTCAGCGAAGTGACAATTGCCGGCAATCTGGCGCAGATGTTTATGGATATCGCGGCGATTGGCAATGACGTTGACCGTCGTGGCGGCGTGTTGACCGGCTCTGT
>JAIXSW010000184.1 GCA_027484495.1 Gammaproteobacteria bacterium | reverse complement strand
TTGTCGATCAGACGCAAAAAGTGACTGCTGATATCAGCGTGGTGAAGTTGGCAGATAATCGGCTGCTGGCGTTTACCAAAGCACCAGTGCTGGTGAAAGCCACTGACTTTAAACTGGATGGCGGCGTGAAAAAACTGCAGGACATCGCCAAGTTAAACCGGATTGAATTGGTCGTCCCGGTCAGCTTTGATGTGCAATTTAGCCGCTGATCTGACCTAGCTTATCAGGGCTTGTGGTACTGGCGTGGAGTAAAGATTATTCCAGGCAACGACGGCGATAAAAAAAAGCTGCGGGTGCAAACCAGCCGCTTTTTTCTATTCAGGTGCTGTGTAGCCTGTTTTGCCACACAGCCTGGAGCCGTATTTACAGTTTCGCTTCCAGTTCCGGCAGGATAGCGAATAAATCGCCGACCAGGCCATAATCCGCGACCTGAAAAATCGGTGCTTCCGGATCTTTGTTAATGGCGACAATGACTTTGGAATCTTTCATACCGGCCAAGTGCTGGATAGCGCCGGAAATACCGACCGCGATATACAGATCTGGCGCCACGATTTTACCGGTCTGACCGACCTGCATATCATTCGGCACAAAACCGGCGTCCACCGCCGCGCGGCTAGCACCAATGGCTGCGTTCAGCTTGTCAGCAATGCCTTCCAGCAGCTTGAAGTTATCGCCGTTTTGCATACCACGACCACCGGAGATAATCACAGAAGCAGCTGTCAGTTCCGGACGCTCTGATTTAGTCAGTTGCTCGTCAACGAACGTCGACAATCCGGCGGCAGTCGCCGGCGCCAGTGCTTCAATCGCCGCTGCACCGCCATTTGGCGTCGCAGCAAAAGCTGAACTGCGCACAGTGATCACTTTGATGGCATCGGCGCTTTGCACTGTCGCAATGGCGTTACCAGCATAGATTGGCCGGACAAAAGTATCGGCGCTCTCAACCGCGATAATGTCAGAGATTTGGCCAACATCAAGCAGTGCGGCGACGCGTGGCAGGAAGTTCTTCCCGTGCGTGGTCGCAGACGCCAGAATGTGGCTGTAGCCTGATGCCACCGACAGCACTAATGCAGCAATCTCTTCAGCTAACTGATGTTGATAGACCGCAGCATCAGCGACCAGCACTTTGCTGACACCATGCAGCGCAGCCGCTTCTGCTGCAACAGTCTGACAATTGTGACCGGCAACCAGCAGATGAATGTCACCGCCAATCGCCAGTGCTGCGGTCAGTGTTTTGGCCGTGTCAGCTTTTAATACAACGTTGTTATGTTCGGCAATGATTAAAATGGCCATCAGATCACCTTCGCTTCATGCTTTAACTTGTCGATCAGGGTATCGACAGAATCGACTTTCACGCCGGCCTGACGCGTCGCTGGGGCCGTCACTTTTAACACTTTAATTTGGCTATGTAACGACACACCCAAAGAGTCGGCGGCAATCACATCTAACTGCTTTTTCTTCGCCTTCATAATGTTCGGTAAAGACGCATAACGTGGTTCGTTTAACCGCAGGTCAGTCGAAACGATTGCTGGCAGGTTTAGTGCAACCGTTTGCAGACCCCCATCGATTTCGCGGGTCACATTGACTTTGCCATCGGCTACCACCACTTTTGAAGCGAAAGTGCCCTGACCCATGCCAGTTAATGCTGCCAGCATTTGCGCGGTCTGATTGTTATCAGAATCAATCGCTTGTTTACCCAGGATCACCAGTTGCGGCTGTTCAGTGCCAACCAACTTGGCCAGTAACTTGGCCACTTGCAATGATTCGAGGTTTTGCTCAGTTTCCAGCAGAATGGCACGGTCAGCACCTAAAGCCAGCGCTGTGCGCAATTGTTCCTGAGCCACGCCGGGACCAATCGACACTACGACTACTTCGGTCGCCACACCTGCTTCTTTTAACCGGATCGCTTCTTCTACTGCAATTTCACAGAAAGGGTTCAGCGCCATTTTGACATTGGCCAGGTCCACGCCGCTCTGGTCGGCTTTCACCCGCACTTTTACGTTGTAATCAATCACCCGTTTGACCGGCACCAGAATTTTCATCAATGCACACCCCTGCTGTTTTCGGGTCAAGTTTACGTGAAGGTAAACTTCAGACCATTTCAATGCCGGACAATCTAACCAGTGTTGACGTTAACGTCAACCTGAAATACCCTTGCCGGCAACGCTTTTAAAAAAACTACACAAGAATAGCAGCCAACTGTTATTAAACAGTTGATGCAGCGCAAATCACAGCAGCGAGGTGGCAAATGGAACGGGAATCGATGGAGTTTGATGTAGTCGTAGTCGGTGCCGGTCCGGCGGGCTTGTCAGCAGCAATTAAACTGATGCAACAGGCCAAAGCCGCAGGCTCTGAACTGAGCGTCTGTGTGGTAGAAAAAGGCTCTGAAGTCGGCGCCCACATCCTATCCGGCGCGGTGTTTGAACCGCGGGCACTGACTGAACTGATCCCTGACTGGCAGGAAAAAGCCGCGCCTTTAACCACGGCGGTTAGTCATGACGATATCTATTTACTGCAAAACGCTGACGATTCACGGCAGATCCCGCATTTCGCTGTGCCAAAAACCATGCACAATACCGGCAACTATATCGTGTCGATGGGCAATGTCTGTCGTTGGCTGGCCAGTCAGGCCGAAGCGCTTGGCGTCGAAATCTTCCCGGGATTCAGTGCCGCCAGTCTGATCATTGAAGACAATGTGGTCAAAGGTATCGTTACCGGCGATATGGGTCTGGATAAGCATGGCGAACAAAAAAACAGTTTTGTCGCCGGGATGGAACTGCGCGCGAAATACACCCTGTTTGCCGAAGGCTGTCGTGGCCATCTTGGCAAAGAACTGATCAAACATTATCAACTCGACAAAGATTGCTCACCGCAACACTATGCGATTGGTTTTAAAGAGATTTGGGATATAGACCCAAATAAACATCAGTCTGGTTTGGTCGTACATACCGCAGGCTGGCCGTTAGAGCAAGGCACTTCCGGCGGTGGTTATCTGTATCATGCCGACAACAATCAGGTCGTTGTCGGCCTGATTATTGACCTGAACTACAGCAATCCGCATTTAAGCCCGTTTGATGAATTCCAGCGCTATAAACATCACCCGGTGATTTCGCAGTATCTCAAAGGC
>JAIXSW010000070.1 GCA_027484495.1 Gammaproteobacteria bacterium | reverse complement strand
CTTGTTCCAGTTCTTGCGCCAGCCGCTCGGTATCCACCCGCTCAATTCTGGCTTTACCAAACTTGTTATCGGTATGAATACAGACCTGATCGGCTAACAGAGATACCGCCGGGTAGCCACGTTTCACTAGGGCAATGGCCAGTAATGCGATAGTGACCTGTTCACCGGCTGCCGCCAGTACATCCAGCTCGCGCGCGCTGGCCTTCACGTCGATCCGTTGCGCCAGCCCGAGTAACCGGTTGGTTTCCCCGGCCATCGCTGACACCACGGCAATCACTTTATGACCGGCCTGCACAGTGCGGATAATTAAATCCGCCACTGCTTCAATCCGTTCAGTGGTCCCTACCGAGGTACCACCGAACTTTTGCACCAGTAATGCCACCTGTTACAGCTTCGCTGCCAGATAGTCGGTGGCCGCCGCGAGTACCTTACCAAGACCTGCGACATCGGTACCTCCGGCTTGTGCCAGATCCGGTTTGCCACCGCCTTTACCGCCCAGTTGTTCGGCCGCCCAGCCAACCAGCTGGCCGGCATTGACTTTTTCGGTGAGGTCTTTGGTCACGCCAGCGATCAGGCTGACTTTGCCGTCGCTGACGGTGCCGAGCAGAATCACGCCGGAGCCGATGTTGTTTTTCAGCTCGTCGACCATAGTGCGGAAACCTTTTGGATCGACACCGGACAGCTCAGCAATCAGTACCTTAGTGCCGTTTAACACGACGGCTTTTTCCAGCAATGAAGCACCGGCAGCGCTGGCCATTTTCGCTTTCAGTTGTTCCAGCTCTTTTTCCAGCAGCTTGCTGCGGTCTAAAGTCTGTACAACGCGATCCGCAATCGACAGCACATCGCCTTTGAGTAAGCCGGCAACTTGCTGCGCTTGCTGTTCCAGCTTGTGTAAATAAGCCAAAGCCCCCGCACCTGTCACTGCTTCAATCCGGCGTACACCTGCGGCGATACCGCTTTCCACGACGATTTTAAACAAACCGATATCACCGGTGCGGGCCACATGAGTACCGCCGCACAGTTCAATCGAAAACTCACCCATCGACAGAACACGCACGTCGTCATCGTATTTTTCACCAAACAGCGCCATGGCGCCGGCGGCTTTAGCGGCATCCAGCTGCATCAGCCGGGTCAGTACTTCATGGTTGGCCTGAATTTGCGCATTGACCAGCTGTTCAATCTGGCGAACTTCGTCGGATTTGACTGCTTCAAAATGGGCGAAGTCAAAGCGCAGGCGGTCAGGACCCACTTGTGAGCCTTTTTGTACCACGTGCGCGCCCAGTACCTGCTGCAGTGCAGCGTGTAACAAGTGGGTTGCAGAGTGGTTTTTGCGAATAGCGCTGCGCCGTTCGTTATCAATTTGTGCATCGACGCGCTCGCCGACGGATAAAGTGCCACTGATGCTGCCGCGATGCGCAAAAGCTTTGCCGATTTTCAGTGTGTCTGCCACGGTGAACACGGCGCCGGACGCCAGCGTTAATGTACCGGTATCACCCATCTGACCGCCGGACTCGGCATAAAATGGCGTTTGGTCGAGGATCACCAGCGCTTGCTGGCCATCGATAATTGAGTCTACTTTGTCACCGTCACGGACGATTTCCAGCACCACCGCATTGCCGTGTTGCTCGGTATAACCGGTGAAATCCGTCACTTGCGCAGAAGTCACCGTTTGGTTGTAATCCTGACCAAAGCTGGAAGCGGCCTGAGCGCGTTTGCGCTGGGCTTCCATTGCGGCTTCAAAGCCAGCCTGATCGACGGTCAAACCTTGTTCGCGCGCGACATCGCTGGTCAAATCGACCGGGAAGCCATAAGTGTCGTACAGCTTAAAGACCACTTCGCCCGGAATTTCTTTGCTATCGCCAAGCGCAGCCAACGCATCTTTGAGCAGCAACAGACCGCGTTCCAGCGTCTTGCCAAACTGCTCTTCTTCCATCCGCAGTACTTTTTCAATAACAGCTTGTTTTTCAATCAGTTCCGGGTAAGCTTCGCCCATTTGCACGGCGAGTTCAGCCACTAATTTACTGAAGAATACACCTTTGGCGCCCAGCTGATTACCATGACGCACAGCGCGGCGGATGATGCGGCGCAGTACATAACCACGGCCTTCATTCGACGGCATCACACCGTCGGCGACCAGGAAAGAACAAGAACGGATATGGTCGGCGATCACGCGCAGCGATTTGTTGTCCAAATCAGCAGTGCCGGTAACGGCTGCAGCCGCTTTGATCAGGCCCTGGAAGATATCGATTTCATAGTTGCTGTGTACGTGTTGCATAATGGCGGCAATCCGTTCCATCCCCATGCCGGTATCCACGCTTGGTTTTGGCAGCGGTTCCATCCGGCCATCGGCGTGGCGGTTGAACTGCATAAAGACGTTGTTCCAGATCTCGATGAAACGATCGCCGTCTTCCTCTGGTGAACCCGGTGGACCGCCATAGATATGGTCACCGTGATCATAGAAAATCTCGGTACAAGGACCACAAGGACCGGTGTCACCCATGGCCCAGAAGTTGTCTGAAGCATATGGCGCGCCTTTATTGTCGCCGATGCGGATCGCCCGTTCGACCGGCACGCCAATCTTCTGGGTCCAGATGTCAAAAGCTTCATCATCAGTGGCGTACACGGTGATCCACAGTTTTTCTTTCGGTAACTGCAAAACTTCAGTCAGGAATTCCCAGGCAAATTTGATGGCGTCTTCTTTGAAATAATCACCAAAGCTGAAATTCCCCAGCATTTCAAAAAAGGTATGGTGACGGGCGGTATAACCGACGTTTTCCAGGTCGTTATGTTTACCACCGGCACGCACACAACGCTGCGACGTCACTGCACGGTTGTAATTACGTTTGTCCTGGCCAAGAAACACATCTTTAAATTGCACCATGCCGGCGTTGGTAAACAACAGCGTCGGGTCGTTGCCCGGAATTAACGAGCTGCTGGAAACAATTTGGTGGCCTTTGCTGGCAAAGAAGTCCAGAAAGGCGCGGCGCAGTTGCGCAGAGGTCATGTACATAGGCTGTCCTAACTATCTGAATGTTGTAATGCGTAGCGGATCTGCTCCGAATTGAAGCCTCGGCGCTGTAAAAACGCCATCCGTTTTAATCGTTCTTTGTCTGAACCGGCAGCCAGCTCGCCGAATTTCTTCTGCACACAGCTACGCGCCAGTTCAAACCAATCGGGTTCAGCGCTGTCGAGCGCTTGTTGTAACAACTCCTGGTCCAGCCGGTGTTGCCGGCTTAACTGCCGCAGCACCGCAAGACCTTGTCCTTTACTGACACAGTGGCGCAATAACATCTCGGCAAAACGCTGATCTGACTGATATTGTTCCAGCTGGCAGCGTTCCAGTGTCGCCTGCGCCAAATCGTCATCGGCGCCACGCTGGCGCAGCTTATCCAGCAGTTCGTGACTGCTGTGCTCGCGCCGGCTCAGCAAGCCAATCGCCAGTTGCCAGACTTGCTGCGCGGTCAGGGCTTCAGCGTCAGACTTCAAACACTGCCGCCTCATCAGGCCGCGCCGGCGTCAGCACAAAAAATTCCCGAAATGACAGGAAAAAGCTGATGGCAAGCCATGGCAATATCAAAATCCACGAAATCATCATGGTAAAAGGGCCGGTCATCGCCAGAAGCACCGAGACAAGACCAAACACCGTCAGTGCCGGAACATTGCGCCAGCACGCCATAAAACTGGCTTGCAGCACCGGCCACAGCCGCTGCTCCCGCAGAAAATAAATCACCGGCACCGCATAGGCAAATAACATCGCATTGACCGACGCCATCGCCACCAGTGCAAACAAGGCCAATAAATCTGGCTCACCGGTTTGCCACAAGGGCACTTGTTGCGCCAGCAATAACTGACTCGGGATTGATAATAAAATATTCAGACCCGCCAGCCGGATAAATGCTGCGCGATGGCTACTTTCTTTTAACGGTTGCCATAACAGGTCCAGTGTCAGTGGTTTCTGTTGTTGAGCCCACACGATGCCGTCATAAAAACCAGCCAATAAAAATGGCCCCAGCAACGCCGCAACCACCGCCAGTAAAGGATGGACCAGCCCCACAAGCGACACGGCCAGCATCAACCAGAACATTGCGAGTAACAGCATATGCTGACGCAGCAACAGCCAACCTTGTTTCAGCCAGTCCAGACCGGCTTTCGCCGGCGCCCGGCGGATCACTAATTGTAATTTCATCCGGCTATCTCCTG
>JAIXSW010000071.1 GCA_027484495.1 Gammaproteobacteria bacterium | reverse complement strand
GCATCGTTTGCTGCAGTTTTGCTAAGCCAAGCGGCCCCTGCAGTTCGGTCAGCGATGTGATGTGGTAAGACAATTCAGCATCCGGTTGCTGACACAGCAGATACAAGCGCCGTTGTGCCGACGTCATCGGCAGCCATTCGGGCTGCGCTGCTACAGCCGGTAGCGACATCGCTGCGCCATGATCTGACGCTGCCAAAGCTTGGCTCTGACACACGGACGGCTGCGCAACCGCAGTCGCCTGGCGCTTCGGTTGCTTTGTTTGCAGCTGTTGCAACTGCACAGACATCAACTGCTGCATCTGACTCATCCGCGCCAATTGCTGTACAAACAGCGTGATCAGTGTCTGGTTACGGCCTGGTTGGGAAGTTTTCACACATCACTCCTTAATATCACTTCAAAGCGCGGTCAGGCCGCATCAGAACAGGGATTGGCCGGGTCGGTGGCTGTTGGCACTGCGGTATTGCGCTGCTGTGCTGTAACAGGCGCCTGCGCCGGCCGCCATAACGCCAGCAGCAGGCACACAGCCCCGAGGCCAGCCGCTGCCACGTCGGTTGCAACAAAAGCCCACCAAATGCCACTCGTGCCCCACCAGGCAGGGAAAATAAAGACAAACGGCAGGAAAAACAGATAGTTATGTGACAGATAAATCAACAGGGCCAGACCAGCCCGGCCGGTCGACAGGAAAAATCCAGCCGAGACAAAAAACAGCGCATACAGCGGAAATGCCAGACAAGCCGCTTTGGTGATCTCAATCGCCGCGCTATTGACCCCACCCGGCGCCATAAATGCGGCAAACAACCAGGTCGGTTGCAGATACATCAGCGCGCACACCGCGCTGGCGTAAGCCACAGTCCAAGCTAGGGCGGCGAACACAGTGCGGCGCAAGCGCTGCAGATCCCCAGCCCCGGCATGAAAGGCTGCCAACGTCTGAAAGGCGGCCGCCAGCCCCTGCAACGGCATCACCACGATCACCATCATTTTGATAAAAAGACCAAAGGCGGCGGTAGCCAGCAACACATCAGTACCACTTTGCACGCCGGTGACCGCCAGCTGACTGTTCACAGCGGCGACCATCAGGCCAATGCCGAGCTGATTTAAAAACAGCGGCAGGCCCAGCAATAACAATTCACGTTTGCACCCCGGCGCGGCACGCCGGCGTAACCAGCGTAACCCACTCTCGGCCGTCGCTTTTGCACCGGAACACCAACGATGCAGCCGGTTACGGTCGCCCTGAATTAGCCACCAGGCCAGTATTGCCGCCAGCACCTGTGACAGTGCTGTAGCGACACCGGCCCCTAAGACGCCCCAGTGCAGACCAATAATAAATAAGGTATTAAACAGCACATTCAGCAGGCAGCTGCTGACGACGACAATCACCATCAACCGCACTTTGGCCTGCGCGCGGAATGCCTCACACCAAACCTGTGCCAGCAGCGCCGGTATCGTCGCCAGCAAAACCGGATAACCGTAATCCAGCGCTGGTGCCAGCACATCGGCCGGTGTTTGCAACATGGCCAATAACGCCGGCAGCGCGGCACAGAGGCCAGCGGTCAGCGCTAAACCCAACCAGAGCGTCAGAACTGTGGCCTGCCACATTGCTTTGCGGCCGGTTGCCGGCTTGCCGGCACCTAAAGCCCGCGTCAGCACACTGGCCAGCGAGCCCCCCAGCGCAGTGCCCACCGCAGCCACTAACATCTGCAACGGAAAAATCACTGATAACGCGGCAATGGCGCGGTCGCTCTGACTGAACTGGCTGATAAACGCCATGTCAACGGCATTGGCCAGTGCACCAAACACCAGCGACAACATGATCGGCAGCGCCAGCCGCCCAAGGGTTGGAAACACCGGCGCAGCGGCAAGTGTGGATAAAGCAGGTCCGGACATGAGGTACTCCTGATTAAAAGCAGTCCCACGCCGGTCAACAAAACCGACAGTGGCTGCCCTGCCAAAGTGCCGCCACAATATGACAAGCTGTTAACGCCAACTTGATGAAATGTTTATTTTTATCTGATGAAGCACGACGCCGAAAAGTAAAAAAACGCCGCCATTCGCTTTATCCGCCACCCGCGCGCTTTACGCCAAAAAACAACGCCTTATCACAATTCACAGCCAGTGCCCGGTAAAAGCCGCAGGCTAAGCACATCTGATCAGTCTGAAGGAGTCACGGCATGAGCCTGGCGCAATTGCAACATTTGTCGAAAACGTATGCCCTTGGCCAACTGCGGGTACAGGCACTGACCGATGTCAGCCTGCAGCTGCAGCCCGCTTGTTTTACCGTGTTGTCCGGCCCGTCCGGTAGCGGTAAAACCACCTTGCTGAATCTGATCGCTGGTATTGATCGACCGGATCAGGGCGATGTGCGCATCGCCGGGCAGTCACTGCAACAGCTCAGCGACAATGCGCTGACGGATTTCCGCGCCCGCCACATCGGCTATATCTTTCAGAATTTCAATCTGTTGCCGGTATTGTCGGCGTTTGAAAATGTCGAATATCCACTAAGGCTAAACCGGACGCCGGCGGCACAACGACGTAAAAAAGTGCAGGAGCTGCTCGATGCGGTCGGCCTCGCCGACAAAAGCAACCACCGGCCAAATCAGCTGTCTGGTGGTCAGCGGCAGCGCGTCGCCATTGCCCGGGCGCTGGTACATCAGCCGCTCTTGGTACTGGCCGATGAGCCAACCGCCAACCTCGACAGTCAGACCGGTGCGCAAATCATCCTGCTGATGCGCGAACTGCAACGACAGCAAAAAACCGCATTTGTGTTTTCTTCGCATGACCCGCAGGTGATCGCCAGTGCGGACCATCTGGTGCTGTTAAAAGACGGTCATCTGCAATCCCCTCAGCCGTTACAGGAGGCCGTATGATCGCGCTGGCATTACGCAATTTGTGGCGCAATCAGCGCCGCTCCGCCACAACTTTGTTGGCCATGATGATTGGCATGTTGTCGATTTTGTTATTTGGTGGTTACAGCCGGACTGTCTATTACGGTCTGGAAACCGATTTTGTCGGCCGTAGCGGCCACCTGCAGTTACAACGCAAAGACTATTTCTGGTTTGGCAGCGGCGATCCGCAGGGGTACAGCCTGCAAAACTACACTGAGCTTGTCACTGAGATCCAGCAGGATCCGGTGCTGGCGCCATTGCTGCGCGTGGTGACACCGGTGCTGCAATTTGGCGGCATCGCCGGCAACTTTGACGCTGGCCTGTCCAAGCTAGTGATAGTCCAGGGCGTTGACGTTGAGGGGCAAAATCAGCTGCGGCAATGGAATGATTATCAACTGGCGATCACGCCGGAGCTGCTCAGCATAGATCCGGCCGCCCCGGACCAGGCCGAGATAGGCATTGGCGTGGCGCGGATGCTGCAACTGTGCACGCAACTGGCGTTAAAAGATTGCCCGCAAGCGGAAGCTGGCAGTGCAGCCATTGACGCCGGCACATTGTCCGCCGATATCACCGCTCTGGCCGCAACGACCGCGCAGCAGTCATCACAGACCAGTCGCGACCAGACCGGCGCCAGGCTGGAACTGTTGGCAGCCAGCACTGGCGGCGCGCCTAATGTCAGCCGGCTACAGATCAATCGCGCCGTCACTACCGGCGCCAAAGAGCTGGATGAAGTCTATCTGGCGATGCAGCTGAAGCAGGCACAAACCCTGCTGTATGGCGAAGCCGGCCAGCGCGTCACCGCACTGCAAATTCAGTTACAACACAGCGCCGATTTAGAACTGGCCCGTACCCGGCTGCAACATCTCATCGACAGCCGCTGGCAACAACAACCGCTGGAAGTGCATGACTTCCAGACGCTGAATCCGGCTTTTGGCCAAATCACCGGTATGTTTTCCGCCATCTTTGGTTTTATCACCATTCTGATCAGCGCCATCGTGCTGTTTACCGTCGGCAACACCATGAGCATGGCCGTACTGGAACGGACCGTGGAAATCGGCACTTTGCGCACCCTGGGTCTGCGCCGCAGTGGCATCCGCCGGCTGTTTGTCAGTGAAGGGTTATTGCTCGGTCTGACCGGCGCCGTGCTGGGCACGCTGCTGGCGCTGTTGCTGGCGTCGCTGATTAACCAGGCTGGTTTTGCCTGGTTGCCGCCCGGCAGCAGTAATCCGGTGCCGATCACTATCCGGCTCTGGGGCGAACATCAGATGTTGCTCAGTATCAGCCTGACCGTGGTGCTGGTGGCCACCCTATCGGCCTGGTGGCCGGCCCGGCGCGCGGCACAGCAGGATGTGGTCGACGCCTTGCGTTACGTCTGATTTGAAGTTAATCAATTGAATTCATAGGTGATTTGATGAAACCACTCCGTCACACCCAGCATGTTTACCTGCTGCTGGGCCTGCTGTTCGCAGCAGCCACTACGCCGCTGACTTCAGCACAGGCAGGCAGCAGCGGCGACGCTCAGACCTTATTGCAACACGCCGATGAAGTCAGAAACCCGCGGCAGTCCTACCGGGTCACCTCGACATTAATTGAGTATCGCAACGGCAAAGAAATCAGCCGCAATCAACTGGCCGTGTTTACCCGTTATGAAGCCGATTCACAGCAATTCAGGAACCTGATCCGCTTTTTGCAGCCGCGGCGTGACAACGGCAAGTTGCTGCTTAAAGACGGCGCCGATCTGTGGTTTTACGATCCGGCCGGTAAAGCCTGTATCCGCATCTCGGCGCAGCAACGGCTGTTAGGTCAGGCCGCCAACGGCGATGTCGTGACCACAGATCTTATCCGTGATTACAGCGCAGTACAGACCGGCACCGCCACCTTGCAGGATGCCGAGGGACAAAGCCGCGACACTGTGCAGCTCGAGCTGAGTGCCCGTCATCCGGACGTCACCTATGCCCGCATGCAATTGTGGCTGGACCCGGCCAACGGCCAGTCGGTCAAAGCGGCTTTGTATGCGCAAAGCGGTACTTTGCTGAAAACCGCCTGGTTCCGCCATTACAAACCGGCGCTGGGCCAGCTGCGGCCGAGCGAGACCATCATTATTGACGGACTGAATCCACAGCTGGTGACGGTGATCCAAAGTCAGGACCATCAGGCGATGGACGTACCGGCGCAGTGGCTGCAACGCCAGGCGCTGGAAAGTTTTAACGGACGCTAAGCGATGTGGCCGCTGCTGTATCTCAGTTTGTTACAAAGTGATCCCCTGCCCGGCGCCGATCTGCAGGCATTTGCACTGGCCGATCAGAGTGCCGCTGGCACTGCGGCAGCGCCGGACTGGCATCTATCGGCCGAAGCAGCGCTGACGACACTCGGCACGCCGGGGGCACAGCAACAGCATTGGCTAAACCGGCTGGCGCTCGATAGCCGGTTTAGCCAGAGCAGTGACGATCAGTCGCTGTATCTGCGCTGGAACAGCCGCATTGACCGCTTTGGCGGCAATAGCGCTAATGGCAGTGACAGCATGACCGTGATGTCGTGGAAAGAGTTATATGGCGGTTACCGCTGGAATGACAGCTGGCAAACCGAATTTGGCCGGATCAATCAGAAAAACGGCGTGGCGCGGGGCTTTAACCCAACTGACTTTTTTGCCGGCGCCGCAGTGCGGGCGCAAATCTCCCAACAACCGTCGGTGCTGCGCGAACAACGGCTGGGCAGCCTGATGCTGCGCCAGCAATGGCTGGGTGATTCTCAGGCGCTGACTTTTTTATTCAGTCCAAAACTCAGCAGCCAGACAGATGACGCGCCACTCGCCCCGGACTGGGCCCGCACTAACAACACCGATCGCTGGCAGTTCAGCGCCGAACAACAGCTCGGCAGCGGCTGGACGCTCGGGCTGTTGGCGTATCAGGCACAAGATCAAGCCCGCCAATATGGCCTCAACCTCAGTGGTGCGCTGAACGAACGCTGGTTGTATCACCTCGAAGCCGCCAGCGGCAACCAGCCACGCTGGCCAGCCGGCACTTTTAGCAGTACCGGCCGGCTGGCCAGTGGTTTCAGTTACAGCCTGGCCCTGCCGCTCACATTGACGTTGGAATGGCAATACGACGAAGCGGGGCTAAACCAACGGGACTGGCTGGCACTGCTGGAGCAGCCGGCCTTGTGGCAGCAATATCTGCAGCAACGTCAGGGCCAGCCGCCTACCCGGCAAGCGCTGTTGTTTCAGGCGCAAAGCCAGCAATGGTCGGCCGGTTTTGACTGGTCTGCCCTGTGGCTGCATGATTTGCAAGATAACAGTGATATGTTATTAACCGAATTAACATGGATTAAACCTGAGTATGACATGGTGTTGCAATGGCAATGGGCCCCGGGGCCGCGCCGCAGTCACTATGGCGCCGTTGGCAGCCAACTGCAGCTGCTGCTGCGTTATTACTTCTGACAAGAGCTGAATTTATGCCTGCACCTGCTGCACAACCAAAAGATTTGCGCCACTGGCTACGCGAGATCCTGATTTTGCTGGCAATTAATTTTGTCATCGCCAGTCTGATGTACCTGTTGGACGACAGCACCAGCTGGCCGGTGAAGCTGGTATACGCCAACGCAGTCGGCTGCTGTATTTGGGGCCTGACCCAGCTTGGTCATCTGCTGGCGCGCCAGCG
>JAIXSW010000584.1 GCA_027484495.1 Gammaproteobacteria bacterium | reverse complement strand
GCAAGGTGCTGTATATCAAAGCCGGCACGCACAAAGTGGACGCGCCAAAAGTCAAATACCGCGGTATTTTCCTCAATGATGAATATCCGGCGTTAACCAGCTGGGTGATGCAAAAATACGGCGGTTACAACCATCAGTTTTATCAGCAGGTGTTTGAACTGTTGCTGCGGCTCAAAGCCAATTTTCTCTGGCCGGCGATGTGGAACAACGCCTTTGCCGACGACGACTGGCAAAATGCCATCCTCGCGGACGAAATGGGCATCGTGATGAGCAACAGCCATCACGAGCCGATGCTGCGGGCGGACAAAGAATGGAATCGCTATGGCAAAGGCCCGTGGGAGTATTCGAAAAATCGCGAGGCGATTTATCAGTTCTGGCAACAAGGCGCGGAACGGCACAAAAACTTAGAAAGTATCTTCACGCTCGGCATGCGCGGTCAGGAAGATGAGCCGATGAGTGAAGGCGAAAATATCGGGCTGCTGGAAAAAATTGTCGCCGATCAACGCCAGATCCTGACGGAGACCTTTAAAGATCGGGACATTAAAACGGTGCCGCAAGTCTGGGCTTTGTATAAAGAAGTGCAGGGCTTTTACGAGCGCGGCATGCGGGTGCCGGATGACGTAACCTTGCTGTGGTCCGATGATAACTTCGGCCATTTACGCCGTTTACCGACAGCGCAAGAGCGCAGCCGTAGCGGTGGTGCCGGAGTCTATTACCATTTTGATTATGTCGGTGGGCCGCGTTCCTACACCTGGATCAACTCGACGCCTATTGCCAAAATCTGGCAACAAATGGATCTGGCCTGGCGTTATCAGGCGGACCGCATCTGGATAGTCAACGTCGGCGATTTAAAACCGATGGAGTATCCGATCGACTTTTTCCTGCGGATGGCGTGGAACCCAACGCAATTTAATGCCGGTAACCTTGAGCAATATGCCCGCGATTTTGCCACGCAGCAGTTTGGCCCTGCGCATGCGACAGAGATCGCCTGGTTATTGGAAGGTTATAGCCGTCACAATGGCCGGCGCCGGCCTGAAGCGATGACGGCGCAGAGTTATCCGCTGCTGGCCAATCACGAAGCGGCGCGGGTGAGCACGGAACTGGCAGGGTTGGCCGCGCGCTCGAGCGCATTATTGGCTGAACTGCCTAAAAATCAACAGGATGCTTTTATTCAGCTGGTCGATCATCCGGTGCAGGCCACGCAGGCCTTGTTTGAGTTGTATCACGCCGAGGCGCGCAATCAGTTATTGGCGAGTCAGGGCCGGCGCGAAACCAATGCTGCAGCTGCGGATGTCAAACGCTGGTTTGACCGCGATGCCGCTTTAACGGCACGCTATCACGCCATCGGTCGTGCTGACGGCAGCACGTCGGATAAAACCGGCCGCTGGGACCAAATGATGGCGCAGCCGCATATTGGCCTGCGGTATTGGCGCAATCCGGAAGCTAATACGATGCCGGTGTTACTGACCAACCAGCCGATCGACGCGGCGGATATGGGGGTGGCCGTTGAAGGCTCCGCTGCGAGTTGGCCGCAAAGTGATGATCTGGGGCAAAGCCTGACGCTGCCCCGGTTTGACCGGCTTGGCACGCAGCAACGCGTCATCGATATTTTTAACCGTGGCAGCCAGCCGTTTCAGTTTGCAGCCAAGGTGGTCGGTGCTTTCAGCGCTGATCAGGCCTCAGCCGACTGGCTGCGGATCAGCGCGCAAAAAGGCGAGGTCGCCAATTCCTATCCGCTGCGCGTCAGTATCGACTGGGGCAAAACCAGGCCAGGGCTGAATCAGGCGGAAGTCTGGGTGAAAGGCACCGGCTACGGCTGGGCCAAAATCAAAGTGACAGCACTGGATAGCCCGGCCGGACAAACGCCGGCCATTCAGGCGGCAGTGGCCGCAAAGCAGATCGCACCTTTTGCTGACGCCGATGGCTATATTGCAGTCAACGCCAGCAATGCTTTGATAGCCGGCAACACTGCCGAACGCTATTGGCAGCAGGTGCCCGGCCTTGGCCGTTTCTTGCTGGACGAGCAGGCGGGCAGCATGGTGGCGGTGACGCCAGCGGATCAACTTGTCGATACAAGCCCGGCCGAAATCAGTCCGGCCACAATAAGCTCTGCTGCCATCAAACAAGCACCGCAGCTGCAGTTCCCATTGTATTTCCAGCAAGCTGGCGAATTTAGTCTGCAGTTATATCTGTCCCCGGCACTGCAAATCACGCCGGGGCGTGGCGTGCGGCTGGCGGTGGCGCTTGATGATGCAGAGCCGCAAATGCTGGACCTGATGGCCAATTATCACGACAAGCTCTGGCAGCAATCGGTGCTGGATAATATCCGGGTGCTGCGTATGTCTTTGCAGGTCAAAACTGCGGGCACACATCAACTTCGGGTTTATCTGGTTGACCCGGCGGTGGTGCTACAAAAAATCACCATCGATACCGGTGCGTTACAGCCGGGTTATTTAGGCCCGCTGCAGAGCCGTCGCCTGCAGGCACAGGAGAACCGATGAAACTGCGGATGCTATCCAGGACTTTTTGTGTCATCACTTTGTGCAGTCCGCTGTTGGCGGGCCTCAGTGGTTGTGCCGGTGAGCCAAGCCTGCCTGAACATATAGCAGCGAAGCAAAATCCTGCACAGCAAGAAACTGTAAAGCCAAATGTCAGGCCAGAAACTGCAACCGGCCTGCGCTATGCCTTTGCGCCTTATTTTCTGCTGGGGGCTGCGTTGAGTCAGGCGCAAATCAGCGGCGCTGAAAGCAGCATTCAGCCCCTGCTCGCACAGCATTTTAATAGCCTGACCGCCGCCAACTTAATGAAATGGGAAAACATTGAACCCGTGGAGGGCCAGTTTGATTTCAGCGGCAGTGATGCGCTGTTGCAACTCGCCAAGGCGCAGGGCAGTGTGGTGATTGGGCATACGTTGCTGTGGCATGAACAAACGCCGGCCTGGGTGTTCAGCGGCCCGGACGGTCAACCAGCCAGCAAAGCGTTGTTATTAGAGCGGCTGAGCCGGCATATTCAGACCATCGTTGGACGTTATCGCGGCCAAATCCAAGGCTGGGATGTCGTCAACGAGGCGCTGAATGAAGACGGCAGCCTACGCAATAGTAAATGGCGGCAAATTCTGGGCGATGATTACATCCTGACTGCCTTTCGGCTGGCACAGGAAGCCGACCCGGCAGTAGAG
>JAIXSW010000405.1 GCA_027484495.1 Gammaproteobacteria bacterium | reverse complement strand
GCTGCTTCCTGTTGGGTTTGGCTTGCAGTCTTGACCTCTTTGTCGAACGCCACGACATCCTGTGGAGGCGGTACATTTCGCTGCGTTCTAGTCGCAGCACCCATGTCGACTGAGCTCATGACTTATTGCTCCTTATCGGCCGGCTTGGCAGAAACTTAACTTCCGCCTTGCCGGCTAAAGCCAAGATTAACCCAGTAAAGATAACGCAGATTGCGGACGGGTGTTAGCTTGCGCTAAAACCGTTGTACTCGCTTGTTGCAATATCTGTGCCCGGGTCAGTTCGGCAGTTTCTCTAGCAAAGTCCGTGTCGCGGATCCGGCTACGAGCGCCAGAGACGTTTTCAACGACGTTACTTAAGTTACGAATAGTCGATTGGAAACGGTTTTGTATCGCGCCCAAATCTGCTCGTTTGCCGTCGATTGCTTTAATTGCGCTGTCCACTTTTGCTAAAGCAGCAGATGCAGTCCCAACCGAAGCCACCGTCAAAGTGCCTACCAAACTAGAAGCACCAAACCCACCTGTACGACTTAAACTAACTTCGATGTTCTGGTTCGCAGCCGCATTCGCTCCGACTAAAAACTTCGCTGTGAAATTTCCTTTAAGTAAGTCAACACCACCAAATTGTGTTGTCGTCGCGATCCGGCTGATTTCAACTTTCAGCGCGGATACTTCTTTTTGTAACGCGGCACGGTCTGCCGAGTTGTTGATGCCGTTTTGAGACTGAACGGCCAGAGTCCGGATCCGTTGTAAGCCATTCGTGATTTCCTCCAGCGCACCTTCAGCGACCTGAGCCACCGATATACCATCATTGGCATTACTGATCGCTTGGTTCAGACCGTTTACCTGAGACGTTAAACGGTTGCTGATTTGCAAACCGGCAGCGTCATCGGCAGCACTGTTGATCCGAAAACCAGAAGATAGGCGTTTGTATGAAGTATCAAGCGCGTTGCCTGAAGTTAATAATTGGCGTTGAGCATTTATCGCCGAGACGTTGGTGTTTACTGTTAAAGCCATAAGTCACTCCTTAAAAGTTGGTCCGGTCTGCAAACCTTCAGCAACTTCTTGATTAAGCGGATCCCCGCAATTTTCGCCAAACTGCAATTTGGCTTAACTGAGGTATCGGCAACAACTTTCAGGACTTTAGGAAAAAAAGGCAATTTTTTTCCAATTTTAAAAAATAAATATTTTTCTTATACTATTCAAATAGATAGCGACGGAAAATATTTGCCCCTTGGTAGCATTTCTACGGAAAAACGGCATATATTCGCCGCAACAACATCCAGAATGGCAAACAGACGCCTGAATATCGTGCGATGATCTGAGTTGGCTAAGTAAACAACAGAGAGTTGTAAGGTCATTCAAGGGCAACCAGCAAAAGCGAAAGCAAGCTGTTCTAATGGCGACAAGAATAAAGTCAAATGAGATGATTTTAACACGAGGTGAGCTGTCTTCTCGCCCAAGTCACATCGCTTGACGATGCTATCGGACGGACTAGTAATTTAGCTTCGTAACGCTATCTTCTTTCCAAATCCCTGATAATCTAGCGGTCATTTCGCAAAAATAAGAGCGCCGCTGACCGGAAACCGGGCAGCGGCGTTCATCCCTGAAGCATCTCTGACATTACGGACTATTGGCTTAACCCAACAGTGATAAAGCCGCCTGCGGACGCTGATTTGCCTGAGACAAAATCGTTGTACTAGCTTGTTGCAGGATCTGCGAACGAGTTAGTTCAGCGGTTTCTTTCGCGAAATCAGTATCTCTGATCCTGCTGCGAGCGCCTGAAACGTTTTCAACAATGTTACTCAGGTTACGAATTGTAGACTGGAAGCGGTTTTGGATCGCACCCAAGTCTGCACGTTTACCATCAATCGCTTTAATTGCACTGTCGAGTTTGGCTAAAGCCGCCGACGCAGTACCGACCGAAGCAACCGTCAATGTACCAATTAAACTAGAAGCACCAAACCCACCTGTTCGAGATAAGCTAACTTCGATATTTTGGCTCGCCCCCGCATTCGCACCTACTAAAAACTTCGCTCCGTAATTTCCCTTGAGTAGTTCAACACCACCAAATTGGGTTGTGGATGCTATCCGACTGATTTCAACCTTCAGAGCAGATACTTCTTTTTGTAACGCGGCACGGTCAGCAGAATTGTTAATACCGTTCTGCGATTGTACAGCTAATGTGCGAATACGCTGCAAGGCTGTAGTGATTTCATCCATGGCACCTTCAGCGACCTGTGCTAAAGAAATGCCGTCATTGGCATTGCTGATCCCCTGGTTTAATCCATTGACCTGTGATGACAGACGGTTGCTGATTTGCAAACCAGCCGCATCATCGGCCGCACTGTTAATCCGAAAACCTGAAGACAACCGTTTAAACGAATTGTCTAAAGAATTGCCTGAGTTAATCAGCTGACGCTGTGCGTTTAACGCTGAAACGTTAGTGTTTACATATAATGACATGGTGTCATCCTCCGGTTGTGTAATTTGTAGCCATAAAAGCCGTCCTCTTTTCTTCGACAGGTGCAGCCGTTGGGTGCTTAGGCAGCAGTGTCATAAGTCATTGCCCTGGTCTGGTTTTAAAATTCAAGAATGCTCCAGACCTCATGTGATTGTGCGGGGCGTTAGGCGCCCCAAACCAGTTCCCGCTTAACCTTGCAGCAGAGATAGCGCCGACTGAGGTCTTTGATTCGCCTGGGACAAAATAGTGGTACTGGCCTGTTGTAGAATTTGTGAGCGCGTTAGCTCTGCCGTTTCTTTGGCGAAGTCGGTATCGCGGATCCGACTGCGAGCGCCAGAAACGTTTTCCACGATGTTGGATAAATTTCGGATAGTGGATTGAAAACGGTTTTGAATCGCACCAAGGTCAGCCCGTTTTGAATCGATAATGCTAATCGCACTATCTATTTTCGTAAGCGCAGCAGATGCTCCAGTCAGCGTGGCAATTGACAACGTAGCCAGATTTAAACCAGACGCGCCATAGCCGCCCCCTGTACGCTGAATATTCACACTGATTTTTTGGCCAGCGTTCGCGCCAACCAGAAAGGTCGAGGAATAATTACCATCGAGTACTTTCACACCACCAAATTGGGTCGT
>JAIXSW010000296.1 GCA_027484495.1 Gammaproteobacteria bacterium | reverse complement strand
CGCCGTCACGCAGCGCTTCGATGACGTTATCAATCGAATTATTAATAAAATCAGCCTGTTTAAACAAAAACACCGGTGCTTCGACCCCAGCCGGCAAGCCTTTAGTCAGCTCTGCCACCGCGGTTTCGATTTGTTTGGTCAGCGCGACGCTGTCGGCTTGCGGCTGCTTTTGTACCGACAAAATCACCGCTGGTTTGCCTTTATAACCACCGTCGCCGCGCTTGGTGGCGGCCACGACCTGCACGTTTGCCAGCTGATTGAGCAGGATAGGCTGGTCATTCTGGACAGCGACCACCAGCTGCTGTAAATCCTGCAAGTCGGTGGTGCGGCCAATATTGCGAATGAGCCACTCTCGGCCCTGCGCTTCTAAAAAACCGCCGCTGCTGTTGGCGCCAAAACCGGTCAGCGCCTGTTCGATTTGATTCAGGCTGACGCCAAGCGCCGCCATTTGCGCGGCAATAGGTTCAACCCGGTACTGCCGCACTTCGCCACCAATCGGGATCACCTGCGCCACGCCGGGAATACTGAGTAAACGCGGCCGCACTACCCAGTCGGCAAATTCACGCACCAACATCGGGCTGACTTTGTCCGGATCGGCCGGAATAGCCAGCAACAGAATTTCGCCCATGATGGACGACACTGGCCCGAGCTGCGGCACCACGCCCTCTGGCAGTTGTTCCGCCGCCAGGCTTAAGCGTTCAGCCACTTGCTGCCGGTTGCGGTAAATGTCCGAGCCCCAGTCAAATTCGATATACAGCACCGACAGGCCCACGCCGGACACCGAGCGCACCCGGCTGACGCCCGGCATGCCGCTCATACTGGTTTCCAGCGGCAAACTGACCAGCTGCTCGACTTCTTCCGGTGCCATGCCGCCGGCTTCGGTCAACAGCGTCACCGTCGGTTTATTTAAATCCGGAAATACATCGACCGGCAGCTGGCGCAGGCTAAAGCTACCGTATATCAGCAGCAAAAGTGCCGCCCCAAGGACAAACAGCCGTTGCTGTAAACAGAGCCGGATCAGCGCGTTAAACATGCTTACCTCACCTGTGCCAGTAACGACGCGGCCTGCACCACCACGCGGTCGCCGTCATGTAAACCGCTGACCACCACCACTTCGCTGGCGCTTAATGGTTCGACCCGCACCTTTTGCGCGATAAAACGCTCCGCTGCCTGATGCACCCAGACCGCGGTTTCGCCGTTATCGAGTTTTTGCAGCGCCGTGCGTGGCACCGCCATGCCTTTGATTTGGCGGCCGGTGGCGACTTCCACCAACAGCGGCTGGCCGACGTTCAAGTCGGTACTGGTTGATGGCCCCTGCTCTTGCAAATCAAACCACAGCGGCTGCGCCTGTTGCTGCAGCTGCAGGCTCTGGCCACGGAAGCTGAGATTGTAGGCGTGGGTGTCCTGAGATTCGGCTGCAGCCGGAAAGCGCGCACTGGCGTGGCTGTTGGCCGTCAGACTCAGCCCGGCATGGGCCGGCAGCGCCGGATACGCCAGCGCTTCGACTAGCAGCTGGTCTGGCGCAATAATTTGGAACAGCGCGTCGCGACTATCCACCACCTGACCACTTTGTTTAAACACGGTGCTGACCACGCCGCTGACCGGCGCCACCACGGCAATTCCGCCGCCCGTGCCTTTGGCAGCAAAACTGCGCCGCGCTTGCAGGCCTTTCAGTTCAATCTGCGCTGTGGTCAGTTCGTTGCGTGGCACCAGCGCGCCAAGCGTGCTAAACCGCTGCACCCGATCTTTCGCCAGCGCAATTTGCGCATCCAGTTCGGCCAATAACGCCTGCTGATTGCTGCGATCCAGCGTGGTATCGACCGGCTGTAAATACGCCAGCACCTGGCCGGCCGTCACGGTTTGGCCCAGCGTCGGCCAGCCGTCTGGCCCGGCGCTTAATACGCCAAGCTGTACCGCTTCGACTAAGCTGGCAAAAGCCGGATCTACTATCACTTTGCCTTGTAATTCAATTTGTTGCGGCAGCTGTGCCGCTTTAACCAAACTGGTGCGCAGTTGCCATAAATGCTGGGCAGATTTAGGGATATATAAGCTGCCGTCACTTAACCGGCGCGGCTGTTCGCCAGTCGCCTGCGCCAGCGGTGCCGGGCTATGCGAGTGGTCTTCGCCGCCGTGGGCCTGGGCTGCCTGGGTCAGGAGTTGCTGGCTGAATACGAAAAACAGCAATGTGCTGAGGTTTTTGCTGAGTTTCATGCCCGCGCCCCCGTTGCTTTGCTACCGGCTTGGCGTTGGCGTGCGAGGCGCCAGACTAGCAAGCCGACGAGGAGGACACCGACGCCAATCACATACTGCGTGCTGTATTCAGTCCAGCTGTGTTGATGTTCAACTGTGTTGCTGTGTGGGGTCAGGTCGAGTTTGGTATTGAGCAGGTCAATCTCGTCGCCGACTTCAATGGTCAGCGCGATGGCGTGGTTTGTGGCTGGCAATGTTTTCACATCAAGCTGATACAAGCCAGGCTGCAGCATTTTCGCCGTGCCGCTAAAGGCTGAACTGCTCAGTTCAATCACCGCGTCTTTGACCGGGCTGTTGTCGGCGTAATG
>JAIXSW010000341.1 GCA_027484495.1 Gammaproteobacteria bacterium | reverse complement strand
GCTGGCAGGATTTACTGGCGCAGTGGGTCACGCAAAAACTGGCAACCGGTGCCGAAGATATTCTGGCTGAAGCAGGCCCGGAGTTTGAACGGATTGTGCTGAAACAGGCGTTGCAGTTTACCCATGGCCATAAACAAGATGCTGCCAAACGCCTTGGCTGGGGCCGCAATACGTTAACGCGCAAACTCAAAGAACTGGATATGGAATAGCCACACGGCTGCACCGGCAAAAGGTAAAAAACCGGGCTCAGGCCCGGTTTTTCTCCTCAAAGTGCTGACATCTCAGGCGCGCCGGCACCTGACCTGCAACATAACTTCTCCCTTAGTCGTCTTTACCTGTGCGCTCGGCCATCCGGTCACGCATTTTCGCCATCCGCTCGTCCAGCTTGGTTTTTTGTTCGTCAGTTAATACCGCACGGATCTGATGTTGCAATTTCAGTCTTTTCAGCTGATGTTCCAGCATGCTGGCTTGTTGTTTTTCCAGCAGTATACGTGCTGCGGCTTCATCAAATTGCGGCGCTTTGATCAACGCCTGCAGCGCATCATGCTGCTGTTGCCGTGCCGCCAAATCAGCTTTGTCGGCTTTACTGGCTGCCGCCAGGGTGCGGATTTGCTCCCGTTGTGCATCCGTCAGGTCCAGACCTTTCAGCATGCGCAGCTCAGGGCTTTGTCCATCATGCGGACCATGCCCGGCGAAAGCTGGCGCAGACAGCAACAAGGCGGCGCCGAATAACGCAGGAATTAATTTTGATACTATTTTCAATGTGTTCATTTTTGTCTCTCCAGTAGGTTCGGGCATTACAAACAGCGGTCTGTTTTGTATGATGCAAGCATAAGCGACTGGCTGCAAAGCAACGCAAAGCCGCCGTAAAGGTTTGGTAAAGACACTTGTCCGGGCATGTCTGCTGCTTACACTGAGCGCACCACCCATAGTGATGGCCCTATTGCAGTAGCTAAGAAGGTTTCCGATGCAACACCCGAATATCCTGCTGATTGATGACGATGCGGAATTAAGCCAGCTGGTCACCGACTATCTGACGCTGGATGGCTTTAGTCTCGATCATGCCGCAGATGGCATCAAAGGCCTGCAAAAAGCCCAGACCGGCGCTTATCAGCTGATTTTGTTGGATGTGATGTTGCCCGGGCTGGATGGCCTGTCTTTATTGCGGCAGCTGCGCCAGACCAGTTATTGCCCGGTGTTGATGCTGACCGCCCGCGGCGATGACATTGATCGCATTCTTGGTCTGGAACTGGGCGCCGACGATTATCTGGCCAAGCCGTTTAATCCGCGTGAACTCAGCGCCAGAGTCAGGGCTATCCTGCGTCGGGTCGAACTGGCACAGCAGCCACAACAGCACCAAACTCCGTTATTAGAACTGAATCAGGTCACGCTGAACCGGCAAAATCGCCAGGTGCACTGCCAGGGCTTAGCCATTGTACTGACCGCCACCGAGTTTCAGTTGCTGGAATATCTGATGCACCATGCTGGTCGTGTGGTCAGCAAAGAAGAGCTCAGCAAAGAAGTGATGGGCCGGGTGCTGCAACAATATGATCGCAGTCTGGATATGCATGTCAGTAACATCCGCAAGAAGCTGGCACAGGGCAGCGACCAAGAAAAAATCCAGACGCTGCGCGGCAGCGGCTATTTGTTTCTGGAGTCCTGATGCGACTGAACTGGGTCAATCCATGGCGTTTTCTGGCATTCCGGCTCTTCAGCTGGTTCTGGCTGGTGCTGCTGCTAACGATTGCCGCTGCCTGGCTGTTGGCCAAAGCTTTTCTCGATGATACGGTGATCCGCCGTCTGCCCCCCGGCGTGCATGAGCATGCTGAACGGATGCTACACAGCCTGCAACGGTTTGACAGTGTTGAAGATTTATTGCAACGGCTGAACCGGCGCGAGAATAATCGCTGGTTGCTGGTCGACCCGGTCAGCCAACGTATTCTGAACGCGCATATTCTGCCACGCGGTTTTGACCAAAGCTGGTTGACCGAATTATCGCAATTTGAAAAACCACGTTTGTTCTTGCATCGCCATATCAGTCTGGCCGGGCCGTTTTTTGTCCGTCTGAATGGTCAGCCGCTGGTGTTATATCAGCAACAACCCCGCCCTGACCGGCCGGGGATGTTGGGCCTCGCCCAATTACCGGAACTGACCATCCCGCTGCTGTTTTTATTGGTGTCAGCCCTTGCCAGTATCGGCCTGGCCCTGACGATCACCCGACCGCTGCGCCAGTTGCAACAACAGAGCCTGCAATTTGCCGGCGGCGACTTAACCAGCCGGGTGCAACAAGCCGCGGCGCGTAGTGACGAGATCGGTGAGTTAGCACGTGGCTTTAATACGATGGCCAGTCAAATCGGCGCTTTATTACAAAATCAGCAGCGCCTGCTGCGCGATATTTCGCATGAGTTGCGCTCGCCGCTGACCCGTGCGCAACTGGCTATCGCGCTGGAGCAGCGACAAGGCGGTGGCGGTCAGCTACCACGCTTATCGCAGGAGCTGGATAAAATTGACAGTATGCTCGATGAGCTGCTGACATTCAGCCGCCTCGATGCCGGCCAATATCAACTGCAATTGCAGGACCTGGATCTGACCGAACTGCTGGAAGAAATTATCCAGGTCAATCAATTGGAAGCAAGTCAGAAGCAGCAACAAATACAGCTGGAAGCACCGCCGCAGTGTTGGTTACAAGCCGACAGCCGGCTGCTGGCGCGTGCGGTGGAGAATGTGCTGCGAAATGCGATTAAGTACAGCCCGGCCGGTTCAGTGATCAGGCTGCAGTTGCAGGCGGATGCCGGGCAACTGCAGCTCTGTGTCTGCGATCAAGGCCCTGGCATCCCGGACAGCGCCCTGCAGGCCATTTTTGAACCGTTTTACCGGGTGTCCGATGCGCGCACCGCTGGTGCAGGCGGCACGGGCCTCGGTCTGGCTATCGCGGCGCAGGCGATGAAACAGCATCAGGGCCAGATCAGTGCCCAAAATATTTATCAGGCGGACCAGGTTCGCGGTTTACAAATTTGCCTGCAGATGCCGGCACAGCAGGAGCTGTCTCTTTGAAGTATTTTCCGCCGCTTCAGGCGCAGCTACAGGCTGATGCACTGAACGACAACAACATGCGACAGCAACTGCAACAATGCTG
>JAIXSW010000354.1 GCA_027484495.1 Gammaproteobacteria bacterium | reverse complement strand
GTACCTGCGCAGGCGTCCCCCGAATTCGGTGCTGTCTGGTTCGCGCGTCAGCGCCGGGACCGTGGTCAGCAAGAGTTTTTATCCGTCTCCAATCAATGAAGTGAGTATTCGCATGACCAGCACCATCATGGCGCAAGAAGCCGCAGAAGCCCCCATCCGTATCCGTGAACAGCTCCAGACCAATGCGGCCACTATTGCTGCCGTGGTAGCGCAGATCCGTCAGCGTCAGCCGAAATATGTTTACATGGTAGGCCGCGGTTCATCAGATCATGCCGGTGTGTTTGGCAAATACCTGATTGAAAGTGTGATTGGTCTGCCGGTTGTGGCGGCTGCGCCATCGATTGCCAGTGTGTACAACAAACAACTGCAGCTGACCGACGCACTGGTGATTTGTATTTCGCAAAGTGGCCGCAGCCCGGACATTCTGGCGCAGGTCGCGATGGCGAAGAACACCGGCGCTCTGGTGGTTGCCCTGGTGAATGACACCACGTCGCCGCTGGCAGAGCAGGCCGATTTTGTCGTGCCGTTATTTGTCGGTCCGGAAAAAGCCGTTGCTGCGACGAAGAGTTATCTGGCTACTTTAAGCGCGTTATTGCAGCTGGTTGCAGTTTGGTCCTGTGATGCAGACTTGCAGGCGGCAGTCGATCGTTTACCGGAATTGCTGCTCGAAGCGCAACAATTACCGGCGCAACTGACCGCTGAAGCTGTGGCTAACGTGCAGCATTGTGTGGTGCTCGGCCGTGGTCCTGGTTATGCGATTTCTCGTGAAATTGCGCTGAAGTTAAAAGAAGTCTGCGGCATTCATGCCGAAGCTTTCTCCAGTGCAGAGTTTCTGCACGGCCCGGTCACGCTGGTGAAAGATCAGTTCGCCATTATTGACGTGTCGATCCAGGACGAAGCCTATCAGGCGCACAAAGCGCAGATCGCTGAAGTGCAAAGCCGTGGCGCCAGTTTGGTCCACCTGCATCATGCCCAGCTTGCCAGCCATCCACGTGTCCTGCCGTTGTTATTGTTACAACGCTTTTATCTCGATGTGGAAGCGGTCGCGCGCAGCCGTGGTGTCAACCCGGATGCACCGCCGGGCTTAAATAAAGTCACCAAAACAGTTTAACGAAATCAAACGAAACCATTTTGAGTGCACGAATGGTTTCGTTTTTCTTGTGCCTGACGTAGTATGGCTGTTAGCCGTCTGGAAAAGTCAGGATTAGAGGAGCGGAATTGATGCAACAACCCACGCAACAGCAGTGGTCAGTCGCGCGGTTATTTGATGGCGAACAGTGGCATACCAACGTCAGAGTGACGGCCGAGGCTGGCTTGATCACAGCAATCGCGGCCTGTTCAGCGGCTGAATGTGCTGATCTGACGCTGGCCCCCGGTTTTATTGACGTGCAAGTCAACGGTGGCGGTGGTGCTTTATTTAACACTGCGCCGACCATCGAGAGTCTGCGCACCATGCTCAAAGCCCACGCTGGTTTTGGCACGACCGCGATGTTACCGACCGTGATCACTGACTCTGTGGCGACGATGCAACAATGTGCCGATGCCATTGCTGCGGCTGTTGCCGCCGGTGAACCCGGTATTCTCGGTGTGCATTTCGAAGGCCCGCATTTATCAGTACCAAAACGCGGTGTGCATCCGACGGAGCATATCCGCGGTTTATCCGCCGACGAACTCGCTTTATATGGCCGCACCGATTTAGGCATCAAGCTGGTGACTGTCGCGCCGGAGAATGTTACGCCGGAACAAATTCGCCAGTTAGTTGCATTGAACGTTATTGTTTGTCTCGGCCATTCCAACGCCGATGGCGCGACAGTTGAAGCGGCGCTGGCCGCCGGTGCGACCGGTTTTACCCATTTGTATAATGCCATGTCGCCGCTGACCTCGCGTGAACCCGGCATGGTGGGGGTCGCGCTCGCTGATCGCAATAGCTGGTGCGGTATCATTTTTGATGGTCACCATGTTCATCCGGTTGCAGCAAAACTGGCGCTGGCCGCCAAACCGCGCGGCAAAATGCTGATAGTGACTGATGCGATGTCACCGGTAGGCACCAATGATACTGAATTTCCGTTTTTTGCCGGTAAAGTGACCCGCGTCGGCAACAAACTGACCAATGATGCCGGCTCACTGGCCGGTTCAGTACTGGATATGGCTGGCGCCGTGCAGTATGCCGTGACAGAACTCGGCACTGAGCAAGGCGAAGCGCTGCGGATGGCGGCATTATATCCGGCCGAGTTTTTGGGCATCGCTGACCGTGCAGGCCGGATTGCGGCCGGTTATCGCGCCGATTTGGTTCTGCTTGATCAAAAAGGTGTGGTACAACAGTGCTTTATTGCAGGTCAGTCGTTTAAATAGTTTGAAGTAACAACAATTAGCAAGATCACAGGGCAACCAGGCTGGCGTCTATGTCAGCTCACATAAGAACAACCGATAAGAGGTGAATATGGATACGGTATTGGAACGACCGCAGCAAAAAAATACAGTGCTGCCGATGGTGATCATCGGGACTTTGTTTTTTGTGTTTGGTTTTGTCACCTGGCTGAACGGATCTTTGATCCCGTTTTTGAAGTTGGTGTGTCACCTGACTGAATCGCAGGCTATGTGGGTGACGTTTGCGTTTTACATCGCTTATGTGGTGATGGCATTACCGATGTCCTGGGTGCTGAACAAAGTTGGTTATAAAAACGGTATGGTGGCAGGTCTTGGTATTATGGCGGCCGGTGCGCTGTTGTTTATTCCGGCGGCACAAACCACGTTATACAGCCTGTTCCTGGTCGCCTTATTTACGCTCGGCACCGGTTTAACTATTCTGCAAACTGCGTCGAATCCTTATATCGTCTGTATTGGTCCACGCGAAACCGCCGCGATGCGGATCAGTGTCATGGGTCTGGTGAATAAAGGCGCCGGCGTGTTGGTACCGTTGATTTTTACCGCCTGGATCCTGACTGGTATGGACCAGTTCACGCCTGAAGTGCTGGCCGCGCTCAGCGAAGAAGAGAAAGCCAGCCGCATTGCGGAGTTATCAAACCGTCTGGTTACGCCATACATCTATATGACTGTTGCATTGCTGGCATTAATGGCTTTTGTGAAGTTCTCGCCATTACCTGAGCCTGAGCTGGAACAGCCGGTTGAGCAAGGTGTTGCGCCGGAACATCGCACTTCAGTTCTGCAATTCCCGCAGCTGATGCTGGGTGTGGCAGCATTGTTTTTCTACGTTGGTGTCGAAGTCATCGCTGGCGATACTATTGGTCTATACGGTCAGCACCTCAACGTGTCGCATTGGGGCGCGCTGACATCTTATACGATGGTATTCATGGTGTTAGGTTACCTGGTTGGTGTCAGCTGTATTCCTAAATACCTGTCACAACCACGTGCGCTGCAAGGCTCGGCGGTGTTTGGCATCCTGTTTACCCTGGGCGTAATGTTTGGTTCGGCTGAAAGCCACCAGCTGTCGGCATTGATGTTTGGCTGGGCCGGTATTCCAACGGTACCTGACACTGTGTTGTTCCTCGCGATGCTGGGTTTTGCCAATGCACTGGTGTGGCCGGCAGTTTGGCCACTGGCACTGGAAGGGCTGGGTAAATTCACTGCAACAGCTTCCGCGTTATTGATCATGGGCATCGCCGGTGGCGCGATACTGCCAAAAGTTTATGGTTATCTGTCTACCGCGTCGGGTGATGCCCAGGGCGCGTATTGGATGATGATCCCCTGTTACGCCTTTATCCTGTACTACGCCTTCAGCGGTTATAAAAAACGTCAGTGGTAACAGACATTTAGTGATTGGAATAACAGGGCTGACTTCGTCAGCCCTGTTGTATTTCGGAGAACAATAACAATGCAGAATACCGGACGGTTTTACGCGCTGGATGTGCTGCGCGGACTCGCGATTGCGCTGATGATCCTGGTCAATACGCCAGGAAGCTGGTCACATGTCTATAGCCCATTGCTGCATGCCAGCTGGGATGGATTTACTTTTGCCGATATCGTGTTCCCGGGCTTTTTGTTTGTCGTCGGCGCAGCAATGGCATTTTCGTTAAAAGATGCG
Source organism: Gammaproteobacteria bacterium (assembly GCA_027484495.1). GTDB lineage: Bacteria > Pseudomonadota > Gammaproteobacteria > Enterobacterales > Alteromonadaceae > Pararheinheimera. The sequence goes on along the minus strand of JAIXSW010000354.1, from coordinate 738 downwards.
CAGCTGAATAGCGCCATACTGCTGAAAATTCTCAAGCGTGGCCTGTTGATGTTTGGCTGCGGCTTGTTGTTGAATTTCTTAACGCATCCGGATCTTGCGACACTGCGCATTCCTGGTGTGTTGCAGCGGATTGCCCTGTGTTATGTCATTGCGGCAGTGCTGATCCTGAGCTTGCCCAAACGCGGGATTTGGCTGGCGATTGTGTTGCTGCTTGGCGGTTATTTTGCGTTGTTACAGTTGTCCGCAGCGCCATTCTCGTTAGAGCAGAATATTGTCCGCACGGTCGATCTAGCTATTTTTGGCACTGAGCATGTCTACAAAGGCTTCGGTGTGCCCTTTGACCCGGAAGGTTTGTTAAGTTCCTTGCCGGCCACCGTTAACGTGTTATTGGGCTATCTGGTCGCGACCGGTCTCAAAGGTAAAGCACCACAGCAAGCGGTGCGTGATCTTGCCGCTTTTGGCGCCGTGTTGGTGATGCTGGCGCTGGCTGGTCATTGGTTCTGGCCGGTCAATAAGGCGCTGTGGTCCGGTACTTATGTGGCACTGAGTTGTGGGTTGTTACTGTGGCTACTGGCGGTCTTGGTCTATCTGGTGGATATCCGCAAAGCGACCCGGCTGACTGAACCGCTGCGGATTTACGGCACCAATCCACTGTTTATCTATATGTTGAGCTGGATGTTTGCGGTAGCGACCGGGCGCTGGCTCAGCTGGTCGACAGGTGAGGGGACGCAGTCAGTC
>JAIXSW010000557.1 GCA_027484495.1 Gammaproteobacteria bacterium | reverse complement strand
CGACAAAGAACGGATGATATTGGCTTCAAACGCAAAATCCATGGTGCGGTATGGATTGTTCCAGTCGCCGAGCACGCCCAAGCGGATAAAATCGGTTTTTTGGGCTTCGATTTGCGTCAGGGCGTATTCGCGGCATTTCTCGCGAAATTCAGCAGCGGATAACTTCACACCCGGCTTGCCATATTTTTTCTCAACGACCAACTCAATTGGCAGACCATGACAGTCCCAGCCCGGCACATAAGGCGCGTCAAAATCGGCCAGAGTGCGGGACTTTACAATGAAGTCTTTGAGGATTTTGTTGACGGCATGGCCGATGTGGATGTTGCCGTTGGCGTACGGTGGGCCGTCGTGAAGGATAAATGTCTGTTTGCCCTTTTTCGCTGCGCGGATCTGGCCGTATAAATCGGCCGCGGTCCAGTTCGCTAACATTTGCGGCTCACGCTGCGCCAGATTGGCGCGCATCGCAAAGGCCGTATCCGGCAGGTTCAGGGTATGTTTGTAATCACTCATCCGATAAATCCCGTGTTGGCTGTCGCAAACCGCAGCAAGCGGCGCGGACGTTAAATCTGCGTGGCAAAAAAAGCGCGTGCCGCGTCGGCATCGTGCTGAATTTGCAGCTGTAACTCATCAATCGAACTGAACTTCTGTTCAGCTCGAATTTTTTTTCTTAGCACCACTTCAATCTGCTGGCCATATAAATCGCCTTTAAAATCAAAGAAGTGAGCTTCTAATTGTTCGACACGGCCCTGGACAGTCGGGCGTAAGCCGATATTGGCGACACCGCGAAAATGACCCAGCGCGCAATGCGCTTCGATCGCATACACCCCTTGTAACGGCAACTTTTTCCGATACAACCAGACGTTTGCAGTGGGAAACCCCAGCTGCCGTCCAAGTTTCTGACCGTGCCGGACCCGTCCCATCAGCGAGAATGGCCGCCCCAGCATTGCTGCCGCGCTGTCGAGCTCATCGGCAGCCAGCGCTTCACGAATAAGCGTACTGCTGACGCGGTGCTGCGCCAGTTTCAGACTGGCGGTCGGTGTTAAACCAAAGCCATGCTCTTGAGCAGCTTGCTGTAACAAAGCAAAATTGCCAGCACGGTTTTTACCAAAACAGAAATCATCACCAACGATCAGATGCCGCACATCGAGTTTTTCCAGCAATAACTGCCGGATGAAAAAGTCGGGTTCCTGACCAGCAAACGCTTGATCAAATTTGACGCAGAGCAGCCGGTCTAAACCCTGCTGCGCCAGCCAGTGATACTTTTCCCGAAACCGGGTTAAGCGCGCCGGCGCCACTTCAGGCTTAAACAGCTCCAACGGCTGAGGCTCAAACACCATCACCACCGCAGGCAATTGCTGTTGCCGGGCGATCTGTCTGACCTGCGCCAACACCGCCTGATGCCCCAGATGGACGCCATCGAAGTTGCCAATGGTCAGCACACATCCCCGGTGCTGCGGCAGAATATTCTGCAGGCCACGAATCAACTCCATCCGGTTGCGCTTCTCTGTCTTGCTGTCTAAACGGCCGATTATAACGACATCAGTCGTGACTTTCAGCAACAGATTGCCGTTTCAGGTCGCGCAATCGGACACCAAACACCACTAGCGCGACAAAATACAGCGGCACCGCAGCCAGGATCACCAATCCGACCGTCTGCCCCCGCACCGCAAAACTGCTTTCCCGCAGCATCGCCATATCCGGTAGCAGGTACCAAATCAGCGCAGCCATCACAGCCGCAGCCAATAAAGCGCGGCCAATTGTCAGCAACGTATGGCGGGATAACTGGTAGATCTCGGCTTTTTTCAGTCCGTGATACAGCAACCATGCATTCAGTGCTCCAGACATTGTGGTCGCGAGCGCCAAACCGACATAACTGATAAATGGTGCCAGCATCAGGTTAAATACCATGTTGGCGATCATCGCGATAATGCCTATCCGCACCGGCGTTTTAATGTCCTGCCGCGCATAAAACGCCGGTGCCAACACTTTAATCAGCATCAAGGGTACCAGACCGATGCAATAAGCAATCAGGCTCCAGCTGGCCTGCGTGGCGTCATAAGCGGTGAATTTGCCGTGCGCAAACACCGTCAGCAAAATAGGCTCTGCCAGCGCAATCAAGCCAAACATCGACGGGATCCCTAACAAACAAATCAGGCTGATCGACCAGTCAAGCGTGGCGCGAAAGTCTTTCTGATTGTCCAGCGCATGCAGGCGCGACAGGCTTGGCAGGATCACGGTCGCGATGGCAATACCAAACATGCCAAGCGGAAACTCCAGCAGACGGTCCGAGTAATACAACCAGCTGACCGAACCGGTTTGCATGAACGACGCGATAATAGCATCGAGTAACAGATTGATTTGACTGACCGATACGCCAAACAGCGCCGGTAACATCAAGGTACGGATACGGATAATATATTCATCGTGCCAGGCCCAGCGCGGCAACACCAACAAACCGGCTTTGGCCAAAAACGGCAGCTGAAATAAGAACTGAAACAAACCACCGAGGAACACACCCCAGGCCAAAGAAGCTGCCGGATCTTCAGTGTACGGAGTCAGCCACAGTGCAGCGCCGATCATCGCAATATTCAGAAACACCGGGCTAAAAGCTGCAACGGCAAACTTGTTATAGACGTTCAGCACAGCGCCGGACAACGCCACAAAAGTAATAAACCACAAATACGGGAAAGTGATTTTCAGCAGGACGCTGGCTTGCTCATACTTCACGCCGTCTGGTCCGCCACGCAGATAATCTTCGAACCAGCCCATGCCAAACAACGCCATCAGTACTGGCGATCCGAGCATTGCCAATAATGTCACCACCGTGACTATCAGGCCCAGCGTACCTGCGGCTTTCGCCATCAGTTCGCGAACGGCATCGTCGCCGTGCCTGGCTTTGACTTCAGATAACACCGGCACAAAAGCCTGCGAAAATGCGCCTTCGGCGAATAAACGCCGCAGAAAATTCGGAATGCGGTTGACCATCAGAAAAACGTCGGCAGCAGCGCCGGCGCCCAGCACATTGGCGGTCACGACATCACGGACCAACCCAAGGACACGGGAAATAAGGGTCATCACACTGACAATCATGCCGGATTTCAATAACTTCGCAGACAAGGTAAACTCCATGTTTTAGCTGTGACGCTATTGTCACTAAAGCCTCTGCTTAATGCCAGCTTCCTGTGATTTTATTCCGGTCAAATTCCCTGAAAACAGCCGTAAAATGATTTGACACAGGGCGATAAAATAGGCATATTATGCGGCCTTTAAAGAGTCCCGGTTTAGTTTTTAGGAGTGTTACCTTGGCTAACATTAAGTCTGCTAAGAAACGCGCTATTCAATCAGAAAAGCGTCGTCAGCAAAACGCAAGTCAGCGCTCAATGATGCGTACTTTCATTAAGAAAACCTACGCAGCAGTGTTAACTACTGATGCAGTAGCCGCACAAGAAGCGTTCAAGAAAATGGTTCCAATTCTGGACCGTATGGCAGACAAAGGTCTGATCCATAAAAACAAAGCAGCTCGTCATAAGTCACGTTTAAATGCCCACGTTAAGGCATTGGTAACTGCTGCTTAATTGACCAGCTCACAAAGAAACGCCGAAAGGCGTTTTTTTGTATCTGCTGCGTCCTGTCTGCAGGGCCGGCGCTAACGAAGAATTTCGGGATTTTTGGTCACCACCACTTTTTCCGGCCTTTGTCAGAAACAAAAAACCAGCCTTGCGGCTGGTTTTTTTATTTCTCCTGACTGTCAACGGACTTGAGGTAACTCCATGTCTGCCTCTATCCGTCAATCATCAGGCTGTTTTGGCGCAATACAAAGAATGCATCAAACCAATCACGGCTTCTGCTTCTTTACTATTCATACTGTAAAACACTGTTTGCGCTTCTTTGCGGGTTTTCACCAGCTTGTTGCGGCGCAACAGTGCCAGGTGTTGAGATAATGCAGACTGGCTTAAACCCAGCTTTTCATTCATCTCGCCAACCGATAATTCACCACTGAGGAGATGGCACAGGATTAACAGCCGACGTTCATTCGATACAGCTTTCAGCAGTCTTACCGCTTTGGCTGAATTGTTCACCATATCTTGTAAGTTCATGTTGT
>JAIXSW010000045.1 GCA_027484495.1 Gammaproteobacteria bacterium | reverse complement strand
CGCTGAAGTACCTGTGGTTGCAGCTGGATCAGAACGTATTAAAAAACGATTCGATGGCGGAAATGACCGACACTTTTGGTGATGCGGAATTACGCGACGGCAAGCCAGCCCGCATCAGTCTCGACCAGTTGCGCCGCCAGCAATTTATGGCTGACACTGAACTCGGCTACAGTATCAATAAACTAGCAAGTGACGGCAAAGCGCTGCGTTATGTCATCGTCGGCACGCAACTGCGAATTGATCTGCCAACCCCGTTAAAACCGGGCCAGCAAACTGAATTCACGCTGGATTATGCGTTCAACATCGCTGAAGAAGATGCGGTCAATGAACGCGCCGGCTACGAACATTTCCCGGACGATGCGCGCAAAGGCGGCAACGACATTTTCCTGCTGGCGCAATGGTTTCCGCGTCTGGTGGCCTACACCGATTACGAAGCCTGGACCAATAAAGAATTTCTCGGCCAGGGCGAATTTACGCTGGAATTCGGCGATTACGATGTAGCCCTGACAGTCCCGGCCGACCATATTGTTTCTGCGACCGGTGAGCTGCAAAACCCGGCCGATGTGCTGACCAGCACACAACGTCAGCGCCTGGAACAAGCAAAAACCGCCAAGCGTCCGGTAATGGTGGTCACGCCGGCTGAAGCGCTGGAAAACGAAAAAGACGGCAGCAACAGCCAAAAAACCTGGCGCTTTAAAGCCGACAATGTACGCGATTTTGCCTGGGCTTCGTCGCGCAAATTTATCTGGGATGCCAAAGGTTATCAGCAAGGCGGCAGCGAGCAGCCTTTTGTCATGGCGATGTCGTTTTACCCGAAAGAAGGCGGCGAGTTATGGCAGAAGTATTCCACCGAAGCCGTGATCCACACGATGCAGGTGTATTCACGCTTTGCCTTTGATTACCCCTACCCGATTGCGCAGTCCGTCAATGGTCCGGTCGGTGGCATGGAATATCCGATGATCACCTTTAACGGCCCGCGCACAGAGCTGCAAAAAGACGGCAGCCGCACCTATTCACTGGCGGAAAAACTGTTTCTGGTTGGCGTCGTGATCCATGAAGTCGGCCATATCTATTTCCCGATGGTGGTGAATTCTGACGAACGGCAGTGGACCTGGATGGATGAAGGCATCAACAGTTTCCTCGACGCCGTGGCAGGTCGGGAATGGGACCCGAAAATGCCCTGGGGCGTCGAAGCCCGTGACGTCGTCGATTATATGAAAGGCGACCAGCAAGAACCGATTATGACCCAGTCCGACAGCGTGACCAGCCTCGGGCCTAATGCCTATACCAAACCTGCCGTGGCGCTTGGTATTTTGCGTGACGTGATCCTGGGTCGCGAGTTGTTTGATTTTGCCTTCCGTGAATACGCCACGCGCTGGAAATTCAAACGCCCGACGCCGGCCGATTTCTTCCGCACCATGGAAGAAGCCAGCGGCGTCGATCTGGACTGGTTCTGGCGCGGCTGGTTCTACAGCACTGACCATGTCGATATCGCGCTGGAAAAAATTTACAAACTACAGCTCGATACCGAAAACCCGGATATCGATATGGACCGCGAACGGCAGGAAGATCGGAAAAAACCGGCGTCCTACTTCGCGGAGCTGAATGCCCAAGAAGGCAAAACGCCTTGGGTCGACAACAACAAAGACGTCACTGATTTTTATGATAAAAACGATCAGTTCACCGTCACCAATAAAGAGCGCAACAGTTATCAGCAGTTCCTGAAAGACCTGAAACCCTGGGAGCGCCGGGTACTGGACCGTGCGGTCAAAGAAGACAAAAACTATTATGTGCTGCAGTTCCGCAATCAGGGCGGTCTGGTGATGCCCATTCTGCTGCAACTGACCTACGCCGACGGCTCGACTGAACAGCAATACATCGCTGCCGAGATTTGGCGCCAGTCGCCACATGCAGTCAGCAAGCTGCTGGTCAGCGACAAAGTATTAGTCAAAGCCGAAGTCGATCCGAAATGGCTGACTGCTGACGTGGATGTTGATAACAACGTCTACCCGCGGCAAATTATTGAATCGCGCATCGAATCCTTTAAGCGGGAAAAACGCAAAGGCCACACGCAACGCGACATCATGCAGGACAGCAAAACCAAGCTGAAAAGCGCCGATGACCAAGACAACAAAGCTGAGAACCAACCATGATGCGCCAGACCTTGTGGCTGCTGCTCACTGCGTTGTTGTGCTTTGGTGCGCCATTGCAGGCGCATCAGATGAAAACGGCCATCACTAAGCTGCTGTTTAATGATCGCAGCGGCCAGCTGGAAGTGATGCACCGTTTTTATCTGCACGACGCGGAACATGCGGTCAAACACCTGCAGGGCAAAGCGGCGGATATCCATCAGCAGGAAGCCGCACGGGCGCAGTTTGCCGCTTATGTCGCGACGCATTTCAGTCTGACCCTGAATGGCGAACCGCTGCAGCTGAAGCTGCTCGGCAGCGAACTGGATGGCCGGCATATCTGGGTTTATCAGGAAATTGCGTTGCCAAAGGCTGAACTGAACACGCTGAGTGTGCGCCATGATTCCCTGATGAATATCTGGCCTGCGCAAATCAATGTGGTCAATCTCGAAGGTCGGGGCCCGGTGCGGACTCTGAAGCTCAGTAAGCAGGAACCGCAGCAAAACTTCAGTTTCAGTGCGGTGACCAAGCCAGACTCGCCAGCCCAACACTAACGCTCTGACATCGATTGCTGCCGACATCGTTTTATG
>JAIXSW010000167.1 GCA_027484495.1 Gammaproteobacteria bacterium | reverse complement strand
CCGCTGCGGTTGCTGGAGCTGGCCAACCTGCATTCGGTGATGGGCGAACAGGCGCAGGCCTGGAAACTGCTGATGCTGGCTGATAGCCGGTTTGGCAAAAGCAAAGACCCGATTTTTGCCTTTGAACTACACACCAATAAAGCGCTGGTGCAGCAGGCCAATGGTCAGCTGGCTGACGCTGCTTATTCGCGCAAACTGGCGCTGGATGCCATTCAAGCAACAGGAGATGCCGGTAAGATCAGCGTCGCTTACGGCAATCTGGGGCGCACTTACCAGCTGCTCGGCCAATACGGACTGGCACTGCAGTACTATCAGCAGTCGTTACAGCGGATGCAACCCGGAGCAGACGACGTACGCAGGCAAATGCATCTGTTGCGTGCAGTGCAGCTGAATTGTCAGTTGCAACAGCATCTGCAGGCGCGACAGCTGCTGGCGCAAATGGATGAGACTTTGCTGGAAGCCAACTACCGCGCCGACTTTCGGCTACTGCAACAGCAGCTGGCGTCGGACTCTCCGTTCTGTTCAGCGGATTGACTGGCATGGTGGACTGGGTTAAAAACGGCAGTATGATGAAAAAACGTTTGGTTGTGCTGGGTCCATGGTTGCTGTCTGCAGGGTTGTATTGCGGCCAGGCAAAAGCTGCTGAGCACTTGAGTGACCACGAAGAATTCTGCCGGATCGAGCCGGCGACGCCTTGTCTGCAGTTATTACAACGACAGTTAGCTGATGTAACGCCGCAGTCGGTACAGTGGTTTAAGCTGACCTCGTATCAGCTGGATTATCTGTACGATAAACATCAGTTTGCCGCCTTGTTACAACAAACCGAACAACTACTGCAACAACCAGCGTTACCGCCGGTGTTTCGTATTCAGCTGTATTTTTATCATGCCAAAATGCTGAAATCGGTGGGCCGGATGACGCAGGCCCGGCATTATGCCGATCTGGCTGCGGCACAGCTTTCCGATATGTATCAGGCTTTTGCCGATCCTTTGCGCATACTGGAACTGGCAAATTTACAAGCCGTGTTTGGCGCGCATGACAAAGCCTGGGCGCTGCTGCTGTCGGCGGAGCAGCGCTTCGCTAAAAGCAAAGATCCGGTGTTTGGTTTTGAACTGAACAGCAATAAGGCGCTGGTGCAGCATGCAAAGGGCCAGCTGGAAGCTGCCGCCTATTCGCGAAAACTGGCGCTGGATGCGATTCTGCCAAGCGGCCAAAACGGCAAAATTATTGTCGCATATGGCAATCTGGCGCGCACTTATCAACTGCTTGGCCAATATGGTCTTGCCGCGAGTTATTACGAAAAATCGTTAGCGTATTTGCGGCCAGATATCGATGCGTTTCAGCAAGCCACGCATTTACTCCGTCTGGCCGAGTTATATGGTCAATTGCAAGACCCCGCCACTGCTTTGGCGTATCTGCAACGGGTTGATGCAAAGGTTCTGGGTCCTTATCACCTGGAGTTGTATCAGCAGCAGCGGCAACTCAGACCGGCGCAGCAGCAAAAAACGCCATAAAAAGGCGGGTGCTGCGACCCGCCTGCGATGTGACCCGTCGGTCAAGCGACCCGCCGGTCAAGCGATCAGAAACTTAAGGTCAGGCTGACTTTGCCATAACGGCCGGATTCCAGATAACGCCGGATCCCGTCGCCACTGACGCCACCCCGCACAGCGCCGACTGATTGCGTGACATATTGCAGCCGTTCCCAGCGGTAGTACTCTTTATCCAGCAGATTAAAGACCCCCGCAGTCAGCGCCAGCTGGTCGTGTAATTGCCATTGCAACGCCAAATCACTGATCAGGGCACTGTTGCTCAGATAAGGCGTCGCTGCGCTCTGCGCGCCACTGCTGTTGTAGGACCAGGCATCTGATGCCTGTTTCGCCGCCTGATAACGGTTATTCAGCAGCAGACGCACATCATCATTGAGTTGATAACCGACACCGAGCACGGCACTCCATGGCATCACGCTGAGCAGAGGTTCGCCATTTTGCTCTTCACCTTGCTGATAAGTGGCTGCCCAGTTCAACCGCCAGTTTGCATCCGCCTGCCAGTGCCCTTCCAGTTCAACGCCTTTGACGACGGTAGCGTCGATGTTGACAGGCATGCTGTACACAGCGCCATTTTGTTTGCTGCAGACGCCGCGGACACAGCTTTGATAGACAGTGGTGGGATTCAGGGTGAACTGAGCGGTCTGGATCATGTCGCTGTATTTATCCCGAAACAGTGAGATTTGATGCGCGCTGTTCTCCAGCGTCAGTTGATAACTCAGTTCCAGGTTCAGACTATGCTCGGGTTTTAGCGCCGGGTTGGACTGTGCTGTTGGCAGCGTCACTGTGTTGCCGCTGACTGCTTCCTGCAACGTGGTAGTGCTGGTCTGCAAATACATATCTTCAGTGGTCGGCGCGCGGAACCCACGGCCGGCCTGCAGACTCAGGCGGGACCGTTCATCCAGCTGATAATGCAGCTGAGCCTGATAGCTGGCAGCGCCAAAATCGACTGATTGAACCGAACCGGTTTTGTCCTGATAAGTGGCGGATAACTGCGGGTTATAGTCCAGCTGGTCATAGCGGGCTCCCAAGCCCAGTGACCAGGCGGTATCGGTCAGACTCAACAGGTTACGGGCATAAACGGAGCGCGTGCGGATGTCGGTCACCGGTACAAATGCCGGGTCCACTTCGGTGGTCGCGAGTGTTGAGGTCTGACCGACGTAGCGGCGGTCTATCGCGACTGAGCTGACCGTTTTGTTTTGTGCCTGCAGACCATAAGTCCATTGTTGCTGCAGCTGGTCATTGTTGAGCTCTTTATCAAAAGCTGCGGTCCATTGCGTCAGCTTCTGGCGAAAATCGCGGTCCTCTTCGCGGATGCAGGGGCTCACATTCTGCGGGCAGGTCGCGGTCACTGTCATCCGGGTCAGGCCGTGGTTGCGGCTGTTTTGATGATCAAATTTCAGCTGCAGGCTGTCAAAAAGTGGCTGTCCGGCCAGATATTCATATTGCAGGCTGTGTTTATCGCGATCGTTGTCATCCAGGCCAACGCGGCTTAAGTAGGTCTGGTCCTGCCGGGACAGGTTGTGCAAGGTGCTTTCGGCCTGGTAGTTGTCGAGGCTATAACCGATTTTATGATCCGGTAACAGGCTGTATTGCAGTTTCAGCAGCAGGTTCTGGCTTTGTGCACTTTGCGGATCGGCGCTGGTCCTGCCGGGGCCTGTGACACTGCTGTGGCTGTCATAACTTTTGCTTTCCTCGGCATCGCGCCGGGTCAGCACTACCAGACTTTCCAGCCGACCGGTGCGGGCGGCAGCGGTCAGGCTCTGCAGCCATTCGCTGTTGTTGCCACTGTATTGGCTTTTTAATTTCAGCGCGCCATCGTCGCCACTGGCACTGAGAAAGTCAGCCGGATCTTTGGTCTGAAACAGCACGGCACCACCCAAAGCACCGCTGCCGGCGCTGATGGCGTCAGCGCCTTTCAGAATAGTGACTTGTTTTAACGCGTCCGGATCTATGCCACCAAGGCCCGAGCGGAAGAATTCGTATGGGGCGTGACTATCCGGATCCATGGTTTCACCGAGTGCCAGACCATCCACGGCGATTTTGACACGGTCACCTTCGACCCCACGGATGTTAAAACCGCTGGAGCCAAAGCGGCCGATATCGGTCAGGTTCACACCGGGCACCATCCGGACTAAATCTGACAGATTGCTGATCTGCTGGGTGTCGATGTCTTTGCTGTTGAGCTGTTTTTGGCTTAGTTGCGGGCTGCTGCTGATTGCCGTGGCTTTGACTTCTACCGCCTCCAGCGTTTTGGCAGTTGTCACGTCTGCCGCACGGGCCAGCGGCGTGAACAGGGCTGGACTGAGCGCCAGCATTAATAATGAATAACGAGGTGACATGTTCGATTCCTTATCAATCAAATGTTTATTTCTGAATTTGGTTTTTTTAGGCTGCATGCAGCCAGGCCTTGCCAGAGGGCAGTGCCGGTTTTTCATCGGAGTTTCGGAGTTTCTGCGTGTGTTAGCCGGAAGGGCTGACTCTGGCTGTTGGCTGATCAACGGGCTG